>DATKED010000255.1:0-43860 GCA_035512375.1 Anaerolineales bacterium | reverse complement strand
AAAAATAAAAATGGACGTTCCAATGGCAAACGTCAGCATGCAGGCTGCAATGAAGGAGCGGAATAAACGATCTTCTACTCTAAAAATGATCCACGCAATGCTCGATAACCAGAGGACATAACACAACACATACGGCAGAACCCATACGGGCCAGATTGGAAAAATATCGATTGGCAGTTTTGGTTCAATCCCTCCTGTAACCCTGTTGCTGGTAGGAACATATATCATTTGAATACAACATACGAGAAAAACAAAGAAAATCCGTTTATTTAGTGTTAAAGTGAATCCATCCTTCTTTGATTTTTCAACGGGATAGGCGGGAGAAGTCACTGTTTACCTCCATACAACTCAAGAGTAAGATGATTACCGCTTGTCTCATTAATTGTTAAACTTTTGAATGAGTTGGTAGTCCAAGATTTGGATCTCGGGCCTGGATGCATGCGGTACTGTGTAAGAATACGATAATGTCGAAAAAGTGGCTATGGGGGAATTCATTTAGGGGAATCTATGACCGTAATGTTTTACGAAACGAGATCAATCCTGTTGCACGATCACGGCGCGCACATCATCTGTATATTTTTCCAGATCGTCGAGTCGTCGATTGATCTTCTCTGCATCCAATGGCATGATCTGTGAAACAACATGGGATGTATCCAGGGTTTTTTGCCGCGCCATGTCGATCAGCACAGGCAGCTCCTGCAGGAGATGGTCGTTCGAGCCGATAATTTCCGCCTCATATCCAATCAGTGTTTGATAGGGATGGACTTCCAACGGGATCTGGCTGAGACCCACGATCACTGCCCGTCCCAGCACGCCAAGCGACTCTATCGTTTGTTTCATTGTCTTTGGCAGACCGATCATTTCCAGAGCGACATCCACACCTTTGCCTTTGGTCAGCTTTCGGATTTCATCCACGGCATCCACGCGGCTTGCATGAATGGGTATTGCCCCATATTCAGAGGCAAGTTCGAGCTTGTCCAGTTTGATATCCACGGCATAGACTTCGACCGCGCCCAGCGCTTTTGCCAGTTGGACGGCGGACAAGCCGAGTCCTCCTATGCCGAACACGGCCACCCTTTCACCGGCTTTTACCCTGCCTCTCCGCAGCGCATGGAGTGCAGTTGCGGAGGCGCACATCAAAGTCGCGCCTGCTTCAAAAGAGATCTCATCAGGCAAGGCGATCGCGTTACGCGCAGGCACCGCGATGTATTCTGCATATCCACCGTCAATGTGATGACCGATCATCTTTACTGTGGTACAAAACTGTTCATTCCCTGTCCTGCAATAATAACAATCTCCGCATGAGATGTTATAGTGCAGACAAACGCGCTCCCCTGCTTTGATATCCCTTACATTTACACCAATCCATTCCACTTCCCCGGCGACCTCATGACCCAGCGTGATTGGCATCATACCCATAGTTGATCGCCCGGCGCGGTAGTGTGCATCTGAGTGGCAGATCCCTGCCGCGCGGACGCGCACGAGCACATCCTCTTCGCCGGCAGGGGGGATGGGGATTTCACATAACTCCAATGGTTTCCCGGCTTCGATCATGCGAATTGCTTTCATGTTCTCTCTCTATGAAGTTTTGATTAGCCTTGCGAAGGTTTCACCAAGCAGACTGATGTCGAGGTCTACAACATTTGCAAGGCTGACTTGACGATTTATTCTGAGATTACTTTTTGGTGGCGTTGATACGCCGCTCCTCGCAATGACGGCTCGCGTGCCCAACTCGCGATGATGCGTATATCTTCCGGCGTTGTACGGCAACACCCACCGATCAGGCGCGCGCCGGCGTCGTACCATACCTGTGCCTGCTCACCAAACGAATCAAGAACAGGGTCTCCATTCCAATCGTTTTTCGTCGCGTCGTATGTCTCACCTGAGTTGGGATAAACAAGAATGGGTTTCTTGGTCGTCTTCTTTGCTGCGCGAATCAAGGATGGTATATATTCCGGCGACGTGCAATTAATTCCGATAGCAGCGATTTGTGGATGATCCTGCAATTGCTTTACACAATCTGCGAGCAGCTGACCTTCTGAAATATGCTTTTCATCGCGCGCAGTAAAGCTGATCCATGCGGTGATGCTTGGAAATTCCTTGAGCAGTTTTGCAATTGCCTGTGCTTCGACGAGACATGGTATTGTTTCGCAAGCCAGCATATCCCGCCCTGAGCCGGTCGAATGGTCGGCGCCGGCTTCGATCAACGCCTTCATGCGCGGGCGATGAAAATCCATTAATTCTTTTTCGGTAAGGCCATAGTTGCCGCGATATTCCGAGCCGTCCGCCAGGAACGCGCCGTAGGGTCCCACCGACGCGGCGACGAACGGCTCTGACCTGCCCACGCGGTTGGATTCATCTGCCCAAAACTCGTCGCGCGCCTCGAGGGCCAGCTTGACCGATTTTTGAATCAAACTGATCGCTTCCTTTTCATTCAAGCCGCGTTTGGCAAAACCTGCAATTGTGGCTTGATAGCTGGCAGTGATGGCACAGTCCGCGCCGGCTTTGAAATAATCGAGGTGTACTTGTTTGATACTCTCAGGCTGTTCCAGCAGGATTTTGGCAGACCACAAGTCATCTCTCAGGTCATAACCGCGGCGCTCCAGTTCGGTGGCGAGCGCGCCGTCTATAACGAGCGCAGGATAATGATCCAGAATGGAAGCGATTGGATTCATTTTTGAAAGGATACCATTAAATAGTTTGAGCGACCGGAATATCGCTCAAAAGTCTTTCTGTTATGAAGCGGAACATCGATCATTATATTCCAATGCAGTGAGAATCCCGCACAGAATGTTGGTTATCTACGGCAGGACACCAAGTTCGTCCAACGAGCGATGAAGTTCTGCAGCGTCGCGATACACCCGGAAGGCGCCCGCCCGGCTTAATTCGTCTTCGCCATACCCACCACTCAGAAGTCCAATGCTCAACATGCCTGCCCGCCGTGCTGCCAAAAGATCCCAGACCGCGTCACCGATTACGTAGCAATCTCCCACGCTGATGCCCATCCGCTGCTGGCAGGCAAGGAAGAGATCAGGTTCCGGCTTGGCGCGTAGAACATCGCCACGCTCGACCACGACTGTCTCGGCACTGATATCGAGAACATCCAACGAAGCGTTGATCTCGGGGCGCTGACCTGATGTGGCAATCCCGAATGGGATTCTGTTTGACCGCAGAAAGCTGATCAACTCCACTGCTCCGGGCAGGGGCCGGCGCTCGGGCAGGAGTTGTTTGAAGAGTTCCCCGTGCCGGTGCTGAAGCGCTTCGGCTTCCGCGGAGGTGAGGTCGCGTCCAAGCTCGCGCGCGACCGCACGTGTAAAGAGACCGCCGCTCATCCCAATCCTTCGGTGAATGCGCCAGCCGTCGATTGCCATCCCCGCCTCTTCCAATGCCCGCTGCCAGGCAAATATATGGGCATAGACCGTATCGACAAGTGTGCCATCCAGGTCAAAGATAAGTGCTCTCATCTGACATAACCTCCAACTGGTTGATAAGCCCTAAAGTAATTAATGGTGGACCTTTTGGGAGAGGGAGTGCTCGGATCATATCCGCCAGTCCACGCGCCTTCGAAAGGATGTACACCAAACCTCACGCCAGACGAAGTGCGCCCGGCTTGAGAGCCCACTGGTTCAAAGATGGCGATCTCCCCGGAGTTCTCGGGAGAATCTTCATATCCGATCATCCATAAAGCCGCATGATTGGCGCTGGTGTTGACTCCCTTCGCCCTGAGTTCAAAATACCCATATTGGGGAGTATAGGTTCGGATATTTCCTTGCGCTTCTCTGACCACGCAGGCACTGCTGAATCTGCGTTGTCCCAATTTACTTCCCACAGGACCTGCAAATTCACCTGTCTGGATTGCAGAACACCTAACTTCTCCATCAAATTCCGGGCACCAGTGCTGCTGATCCTTTGTGATCTGCAAGATCAAATTGCCATCCTTGAAACAAAAGTTTGGCGATGATTGCACCCTTGAACTCCAAGGCGGGAGATAAAATGGGAACTGCTTAGCGGTATCAATATCCGGTCCGTCAAATTCATCATTGAATTCAAGTGTATACCCTTTTTCCCAAAGGATTGGCAGGAAAATCTCCAGGGGTTAAGTGATTTGGCATAAAAACCTTCCCTACCTTTCTTTTTACTTGTTGGTTGCTGAAGAAATTTTCCCGGCAACCTGGCTGATCAGGAAAACACCGATCAGCAGGATAAGAACGACGCCGTACGCCGGGCGGATGCCCTCCAGCGCGGCGATACACGTCTGTGAGGTCAGGTCTTCGGCATCCTTGACGTCCCCCATGTGCGCCAGGTGATATCGATAGATACTCGCGACGTGGCGGCGGTACAGCTCGGCAAAGGCTTCGGGATCGGCACGAGCTTGCTGAGCCAGGCGGGAATCGTCCAGGGACGGATATTGGGTTTTCGGTATGGTCATAAGAGTCGTCATGCATCTCCTGTGTACACGTTAGTAGGTTACAGGAGACCCCTGAATCGTAACAGCGGAATTTAGATACTCTGTAAGAAAAAATATTACCTGACCCGCTGTAAAGCGATTTTTAAGTGAAGTGTCAATCGGTCCACTTTTGTGGTTTGCATCCCCATCTCATAACGGAGAGTGTCACCTTCCAATTCAAAGGTCCGTTCTGTGCATATCATGCGCGGGTCATTGGTCAGTGCCTTGCGCACAAAATGGATTCGAACAACGACATCGGTTACTTCAAGCGCACCGACCAACACCTCACTCCGCCCCCCGCCTTGAGCGTTGACTATTTCCAACTCGCCATTTTCCAGGATTCGGATGAAACCATTCTCCCAATGCGATACCAAGTATTCCGGTCGTCCATCAACACGTTTATGAGTTCGCTGTTCATACGCCAGGGACTTCTCATCGCGCCGCGTGAAAGTAAGGGTTTCGCGATAGTCGAATGAAGTAATGGTTGGATATGCCCCGCGGCCCTCGCCTGTCCAGGTGCCTTCGAGGAGGGAAAGTATCTGGCTCGTGTCTGTCAATGCATAGGTCATGGTTTAAGAGTGTATCACTCAAGCAAAAGCCTCGAAGATTGGTATCTCCGAGGCTTTCTGTTTACTGAAAACTCGTTACTGATTACTCACTCCCATAATTATCAGGCAGCCAACAACATAGTACCAGCTCCCTTGCTGCCTTTACCTCATCCATTCTGCCGAATTGCGTGGTGCTTGGGGCGTTGTGTAGCAGTTCGGGCTGAGACTTGGATTCCTCGGCGATCTTGATCATTGCTTCGGCGAAGGCGTCGAGCGTGTCCTTGTTCTCGGTCTCGGTCGGCTCGATCATCAGCGCTTCATGGACGATGAGCGGGAAGTAGTTTGTGGGCGGGTGGAAGTTGTAGTCCATCAGGCGCTTGGAAATGTCCAGCGCGCGCACATTGCTGCCTTTGAAGCGTCCCTCGGCGACGAATTCATGCATGCAAATTCGATCATAAGGGACTTTATACGTATCGCGTAATCTTGCCTGCAGATAGTTGGCATTCAAGACTGCATATTGCGAAATGTCCTTGAGCCCATCGGGTCCGTGCATGGCGATGTAGGTGAATGAGCGGACGAAGCCCCCGCCGAAATGTCCGTGGAAGGCTTTCATGCGCCCAATGGACTTGGTGGGTTTGACAAAGCCATACAGCGGAGCAGTCCCCTCATCACCGTCTTCGACGATGCCGACCAATGGCTCGGGCAAAAAGTCTGCCAGATGCGCGGCAACACCCACAGGACCCACACCCGGTCCGCCGCCGCCATGCGGGACGGAAAAGGTCTTGTGCAGGTTGAAGTGCATCACGTCGAAGCCCAGGTCACCGGGACGCACGATGCCGAGCAATGCGTTCAGGTTCGCGCCATCGCCGTACATCAAGCCGCCGCAGCCGTGTACCAGCTCGGTGACCTTCTCGATATTTTCATCGAAGAGTCCCAGTGTGTTCGGGTTGGTCAGCATCATCCCGACCACGGTGTGGTCACATGCGGCTTCGAGGGCTTTCAGGTCAACATTGCCGCGCTCATCCGAGGGGATGGTGACAACGCTCATTCCCATCATCCCAACGGAGGCGGGGTTTGTCCCATGCGCGGCGTCAGGGATTAGCATCTTCATGCGTTTCGTGTCCCCGCGCGACTTGTGATAAGCGCGCATCATCAGCACGCCTGTGAACTCCCCGTGTGCACCCGCGGCAGGCTGGAGCGTCACCGCGGCGAAGCCTGCGATCTCTTTCAACCATTCCTGCAAAGTGAACATCAACACGAGATTGCCCTGCACTGTTTCAATCGGCTGCAACGGATGCGTGTGTAAGAATCCCGGCAATCGACACGTATCTTCGTTGATCTTCGGGTTGTACTTCATCGTGCACGAGCCCAGTGGATAGAAGCCACTGTCCACACTGTAGTTGAATTTGCTGAGATGTATGTAGTGGCGGACAACGTCCACTTCAGCGAGCTCGGGCAGAGGCAGGTCTGAGCGGAGAAGATCGTCGGGAGGCAGAGCTGTCGCAGGCACATCTGAAGCGGGCATTGTCACGCCGGTCCGCCCGGGGGATGATAAGTCGAAGAGTGTCGGTTCGACGATCTTCGGCGTTGTCTTGACTTTTGGTTCCATCACAGCGTCAGTCATGGCTCACCTCCGATAAAACTTCAACGAACATGTCAATGTCTTCCTTACTGTTCATCTCGGTCACGGCGATCAACATATGATCTTTGAGCGCGGGATAATCCTGACCAAGATCATATCCGCCGAGAATGCCATGCTCGAGCAAATGTGCATTGACCTCTGAAACCGGGCGATTGACACACAGCGCAAACTCATGGAAGAACGGGTCAGTGAAACACAACCCGATGCCATCGATCTGGCTGAGCTGTGCCGCGGCATAATGTGCCTTTTGATAACAAAGCTCAGCGACCTGTCGCAGCCCTTTCTTACCGAGCAGTGAAAGATAGACAGCCGTGCCAAGCGCGATCAATCCCTGGTTGGTGCAGATGTTGGATGTGGCGCGCTCGCGTTTGATGTGCTGTTCGCGGGCGGTCAACGTGAGGACATAGGCGCGTTGCCCGCGGTTATCAACCGTTTCACCGACGAGGCGACCTGCCATCTTGTGAACGAAATTCTTGCGCGTCGTAAAAAAGCCGACACTGGGTCCACCGTACCACATGGGGATTCCCAGCGGTTGGCCGTCACCCACAACGATGTCCGCGCCCATGGAGCCGGGCGTCTTGAACATTGCCAGTGCCGTTGGATTCGCAACAACACAAACCAACGCGCCTTTCGCATGCGCGGCTTCGATCAGTTTTGTGTAATCGTACACGCGCCCGAAGAAATCGGGATATTGAACGATGAGCAGGGATGTATTGTCATCAAGCAGACCTGTTAATTCGTCGGGCTGCGAGTCAAGATCCGCATTCGCATTATCGGCGACTAGCTCCAGGTCCATGCCCTGGACGTACGTGCGGATGACTGCGCGGTATTGTGGATTGACAGTGGGGGAAACGACGACTTTCTTGCGTTTGCCGCGGAACTGTGCGTATGCAAGGTTCACGGCTTCGGCTGTGGCGGTCGCGCCATCGTAGTGCGAGGCGTTGGATACATCCATGCCTGTCAGGGTAGCCATCAGGGATTGATATTCAAAGATGGCTTGCAATGTGCCCTGTGAAATCTCAGGCTGGTAGGGAGTATATGCCGTATAGAATTCGCCGCGGCGGAGAATATGGTCAACAACCGAGGGGATGTAGTGGTTGTACATGCCCGCGCCGAGGAAGGAAATCAGGTCATTGCGCACATTCTCGTTGGCCTGTGCGAGCCCGGACAGTTCATTCATCGCTTCCATTTCGGTGAGCGCGGGAGGGAGATTCAACATGGGGAAGCGGTGCCTGGCGGGCACATCTTCGAACAAGTCATCGAGGGACTTGACGCCGATGATCTCCAGCATTGCATCCCGTTCTGTGGGGGAGGTGGGAATGTAAGTCATAAGAACTCCGTAGCTGCCAGCGAATAAACTGCCGACCGCTGATAGCTGGTTAGTGTGCTCGTTCCTCGCAATACTTTTCATACGCGGCGGAGTCCATGACCTCGCCTGCGGTGCCGCCATCCACTTTGACCATCCAGCCTTCGCCGTAGGGATCGGAGTTGAGCGTTTCGGGCTTGTTGGACAAGTCCTTGTTCACTGCGCTGATGGTGCCGCCAGCCGAGGCATAGATCTCAGCCGAAGCTTTTACAGACTCAACAGACGCGATCGGTTTTCCTGCTTCCACGGCATCTCCTTCCTCTACCAGGATCTCTACGAAAACAATATCGGAGAGTTGAGACTGGGCATAGTCGCTAATTCCCATCGCGCCGGTGGCAGGGTCGAACCATTCATCGGACTTTGTATACTTTAAATTGGCAGGTGCGTTCATGAGGTTTTGCTCCTTTTGAAGATGATTTGGCGATTAAATGCTAAAGGCGCACGAAATCAATCGCGCGCCTCTGTAATTGGACCTGAGAGATTCGCATCGGTGGTTTCGATGTCTTCGTACTCAACCAGCGCTGCGTTACACCGTCGGTATCGTTTTTCCAGCAGTTCAACTGCAGGAGAACGAACTTTCCAGAGTTTAGTCGGAGACAGGGTCCTTTTGCCTGAGAGTTTCGTC
The DNA here is from genome assembly GCA_035512375.1 of Anaerolineales bacterium. Taxonomy (GTDB): domain Bacteria; phylum Chloroflexota; class Anaerolineae; order Anaerolineales; family Villigracilaceae; genus Defluviilinea. The sequence continues at coordinate 35,232 of DATKED010000255.1, read as the reverse complement.
TGGTTTCGCCTGTTCCAGACTTGCACCTTCGGCGCTCATTGTACTGGGACGACTCTAGTCGTCACTACACGAGACTCTTCCCTGTTGCCCGTTAAGTTGCCCTGCTACGCAGGACGATGTCATATCCATTGTATGAGTGAGGGGAATGAGAGTCAAGAGGAGAAATATAATCTGATTCAGTACAAAGACTTCCGAATTCGAACTGTTCGGAAGTCTTTGTTGAGTTTCTTATGTTGGGAAAGCTGTTTCAGCCTTTTGGAGCTTCCTCACTGCCTGGCGAGTGAGCTTCATCCGCCGGGGTGGATTCTGCCGGTTCAACGGGAGCAGGTGCGGGATCCGGAACGAAAGCGGGCACGACCGGGGCAACTTGTGTATCAGTCGTAAGAGTCCCATTTATTTTTGCAAAGTACTCCTTGACCGCAATGTCATTATAGAAGACCAGCGCGAGAACGCCAACGACCACTGAGAAGACGTTGCCAACGACAATACAAACAATTTCAAGGACAGCGATATTGGTGGAAGGTTGTACGGGCTGAGGCGGGGTGCTCATCAGTTTCGCCGCGTAGATGATCTCAAAAATGCCCAGGATGGTAGGAAGGATGGCGATCGGTATGCAAACGATGCCAACAACGGTGGCAAGCACAGTGCCTGAAGCCGCCAGACCCCAGATCAGATTGACAATACCGCTGACGAGCGTCATCCATGCGATCACGTGTATCAGTGTAGGCTTTTGTTGATTTGTAAATTGTGTGTTCATCTCTTTCTCCTGAAGTAAGTTCACTTTCTTATACGCTACTTTTGGAGAAGAGTTGCAGACAGACGTTGTATCTTGCTTTACAAAAAATTTGCAGTAAGATTAGCCCATCGCTCTTTTTACCACTACAGGAGGATCACATGGACGTTAAAGGTAAAGTCGTGATTGTTACTGGTGCCTCGTCGGGGATTGGTGAAGCGACTGCCCGCCAGTTTGGGCGGGAGTCGGCAAAGGTGGTGCTGGCTGCCCGCCGCGTGGACAGACTCGAATCGCTCGCACAGGAAATCAATGCCATGGGCACGGGGGCAGAAACACTTGTTGTCCAGTCTGATCTCTCCAAGCTGGAAGACATTCAATCGTTGGTCAGCCAGACTCTGCAGAAATTTGGGCGTATCGATGTGCTGGTCAACAACGCAGGGTTTGGACGTTTGGATTGGCTGGAAAATCTGGATCCGAAAAAAGATATCGAATCACAGTTCGATGTAAATGTTTTGGGCGTGGTACAAACGACGCGACAGGCTTTGCCCGTGATGATCAAACAGCGCTCCGGTCATATTATCAATATGTGTTCGATGGCTGGACTGGTGGCGACGCCGACCTACACCATTTATGCAGCCTGCAAACATGCTGTGCATGGGTTTTCTGAGGCGCTGCGGCGCGAGGTGAAACCCTGGGGGATCGATGTTTCGATGATCTACCCCGGTGGCGTAAAAACAGAATTTGGTGAGCACGCGGGCATCAAGCGCAAGACAAAGGCAACGACTCCCAAATTCCTTTTACTTTCCGCGGAGGATGTGGGACGCGCGGTCGTGCAGTTGGTGCGTCGTCCGCGCGCCATGTGGATCCTCCCCTGGCTGTGGAGCCTCACGGCTCTGCTCAATAAGTTGTTCCCATCGTTTGTAGATTACACAACCATCAACCGGTTTACCATCCCTGAGCGTGCCGATGAATTGAATGCAAGCTAATTGTTCCTAATCCGGTATCCCAGCCGGTTTGACATCCTTCAAATTCAATTGCAGAGTCCTGCGCCCATTGTATTCATTTGCTTCGAAGCGATATAGAACATCAATGGATGTGGGAAGTTCAGGCTTGAGATGTCCCATACGAAAACCGATCGCATCCACTGCGGCGCCGCGCTCATTTTCCAATGTCAGTTTTAGATGCCGCCCCTCCGAACCAACTGTACGCGCCGATTTAATTTTTATATTACGTGAGACAAAGACCGCCTCCGGATTGCCATAACCCGTTGGTTCCAAAAACAAGAGATGTTTCAAGACCTCAAAATCCAGTTCTGAAAGGGGTATTTCCACATCTGCCATGAGGGTTTGACGCAGGTCCTTCGAACCAAGCTGGTTCCTGGCGATTTCCTTCAGGCGCGACACCAATTCGGGGAGATTCTGATTTTTTACCGTAAAGCCGGCTGCCGCGGCGTGACCTCCATGGCGGACAAGCAGATCCTTGCACTGATCGAGTGCATCGGTGATGTGGAACTCCGGGATGGAACGGCATGAGCCGCGCGTCTCTTCCGCGTTTTTTGCCGCGACGATCGCGGGACGATAATAGACTTCCGTTAAACGAGAGGCCGCCAGCCCCACCACACCGGGATTGAAGTCCTCATGCGCGGCGAAGAGCAGGAATGCTTCGGGGTCTTCGCCCATGGCAATCGCTTCGGCTTGTTCCTGCATGGTACGCGTGATGGACTGTCGCTGGCGGTTCTGTTGATCGAGCTGTTGTGCAAGCTGACCGGCACGCATGAAGTCCATGGTGGTGAGCAGTTCAAACGAAGCCAATGCGGATTCGAGCCTGCCCGAGGCGTTCAAGCGCGGACCTAACATGAAGCCAATATTGCCTGCGGTGCACTTGTCGATCTTTAGGTCTGCGACGCCGGCCAGAGAGAAGAGTCCCTGCCGCTTCGTCTCGCGGATCTGCCGCAAACCTCTGCGAACGAGGACCCTGTTTTCGCCAACCAGCGGAGCGAGGTCCGCCACTGTCCCGAGTGCCACCAGGTCGAGCAGATCACTCGACTGGAAGCCATTGATGGGTTGTCGAACGCTGAGCAGCGCCTCTGCGATTTTGTAGGCAATACCGACCCCGGCGAGGTCTTTATCAGGGTATGGGTCACCGTGTTTTTTCGGGTTGATCACTGCGAAAGCGGGAGGCAGGTTTTCACCGTCCGGGTGGTGGTGGTCGCTGATAATCAGGTCCAGCCCGATCGTCTGCGCGTGAAGCGCTTCATCCGGGGAACGAATGCCGCAATCCACAGTGATGACCAGTTTGACGCCATCCGCTTGGAGGGATTCCAGTGCCTCTTTATTGAGACCGTAGCCCTCATCGAACCGGTTGGGGATGTAGCCGCGCACATTTGCGCCGAACGCCCCGAGAGCCTGTACGAGGAGCGCGGTGGCGGTAACGCCATCCACATCGTAATCGCCGTAGATCGCGATCGGCTCGTTGTGCTGGAGCGCGTAACCGATGCGATCCACGGTCGCCTGCATCCCGGTCAGTTGGAACGGATCACTATTTGCGTTCGGCTCCGCTTTGAGGAAGGCACGGGCTTCGGCATCCGTTGCCAGACCGCGGTTGAACACAATCTGTTTGAGAATAGGGGGGAACTTGGCAAGGGCTTGGTCTGCTTGTAAAGTAATGGGTGGTGCCACCACCCAGCGTTTATTGTGCATCATTTCCTGTAAATTCTGTAAAGTGTATCATCGATTTTCTCGACTCGATAACGGTCGGTCAGTTCCGGCATGTAAATTGTAAAGTAAATCGGACGTGTATCAAGATTCTGATCGATATAGGCAATGGCAGAGTCAGCCAGTTTTTCTGCATCTGTGCTCCATGCCTCATGAAAAGAGATGCCGGTTTTTCCGTCTTCGATATGAGCGGTGTAGACGTAGCTATAAAGTCTGTCCCAGTTGGCAAATACGATGGCATTCTCTTCCAGGCGTGCGATGATTTTTCTGGCATCCTGAATCGCTTTATCAGGAGCAAAGACCGGGTAGATGTGGTCGCGCCTGACGAAGAGTGGGTATCCATTTCTTATGGCTGGGACAAGGTCCCGGTGAGCATGCCAGATCGGTAGGACAATCAATAATATCACGAAGGCTGATTGCACGAGCCTGAACAACATTTGGTTTGAAGCAGGCAATCGCTTAATATAAGTCAGCAGTGTGCTGGCTCCGGCTCCGAACCACACGGAGGTGATCACTGCGACAGGCACGTAAAATTCGCGATAGACTGAAAATGAAACCGTGACAGCAAAACCCCAAATCAGGAGAAAAGCAAGCAATGGGTATAACCCTTCGGGGTATCGCTCCATAAGCAACGCCACTGCGCCGATTGCAACCAGAACCATTGCCCACAGCGGAAAATAGGAAACGTATTCAATCAACCGGCGGCTGATCTCCTCTCCGGTCGCCGAGAAATAGTAGGACCAGAAATGATTGGCAGGAAAGATGGCAAGCAATCGTTCCAAAGGCGTATCGAATTCACTAGCGCTTAATCCAAACGCACTTAAATTTGTTCGATAAACGGTATTGTAAATGCTGGATGGTGGATCATTATGATCGAGGTAAAGAAAAAAGCCGAAGGTGAGAGCCATTCCGAGAAACGCTCCAGCCACCGCCGCCAACCACTCGGTGCGTTTGCGCGCGGTGAGCGCCATGAATACCAACACCGAGAGGGCTGTCATTACCACTGTACTGTGGATGCCTACACTTAATCCACCTGCCAGTCCGGCGAGAAATAAAAATCTCCACTTTCCTATATTTCTCCAGAGCAGGACCAGCAACCAAACAGTGGCGAGCATCCCCGCCGCAGGTGCGTACGCCTCGGCAAGCAGGGCGCGCCACCAGAACCCCTCAGTAAGTGTAAGCAGGAGAGAGGCGCTGAGTGCCGCGATCCGCCAGCCTCCCAGCAAACGCACGATCAGATACGTCTCTGCCACAGCCAGTGCGCCGAAGGATGCAGACATAAGATTTACACGATAGGCAATATTACCCACAGGAATATAGGTAAATAGTTTGCCGAACATGACCTGGGTCATGTAGCCGCTGGGGTGAGTCATGCCCAGGGTGTAAGAAAGGGTTTGGAACTCAGCCGAGTCGCCCCAGAGAAGTGAGGGCGCCAGTGTGCGGATATATAGCGCCAGAGCTGCGATTCCGATCAGGGTGGCGATCAGAACGTCGGTCTGTGAAAAGGACGAAGGATGTTCCCGGGGATGGTTCATAGGGTTGATTTCAAAACTCAGAGCAGTATAAACGGGAATTTAAGAACGTTGCAAGTGTATAATGTTATTGGAGGAACGATGTATATTCTCAGGCCGAATGAAAAGACAGCTCCTGTCATGCTGTATGCGCAGCAGAGCGTTATACGCGGCGAAGCAGTGATCAAGCAAAATGTTCAGCGCGTGAATATCTGGCTGCGGACCGATGGCGCGCCAAGGTACGTCCATATTCTCAAGCCTCAGGTGCTTGTGTTTGGGGGAAGTCCTGTGAAAGCGTTATCCTATTCGGAAGTTTATTTTCCTTCTTCTCAAGCGATCGCTTTTCATCCCTTGCCTCCGACAGATGAGCCATTGGACTATGATTCCAGTGAAGCCGATCGAAAGATGGAAGATGTGGATTTGCTGGTGGGCACTTTCGTGATGAAAGGGAAGTTCCGCATTTCCACCCATATGGAAGTAAATACCAGTTTGGAAGCCGCGGGTGTCTCCTGGCTGTCTGTTTATGATGTCTCAATTACCAATCCCTACCTGCCTCAAATGCCTGCCATGCAAATACCGATGGTTTTGGTCAATCCCGGCCACGTGGCGTTCGGGCTGGCATAGATCATCATCCACTGCATGGAACTTTCTCTGACCACTCCTGCTCTTTTATTCCCTGCCATTTCCCTGTTGATGCTGGCTTACACCAATCGCTTTCTTACGCTTGCCACAATTATCCGCAACTTGCATGACCGCTACAAAAATGAAGCCAATGATAATCTTTTGGGTCAGATCGCAAATTTGCGCTATCGCATCTATTTGATTCGTAACATGCAGATCTTTGGCGTGCTCAGCCTTTTGTTTTGTGTCTTGAGCATGTTTGCACTCTTTGCAGGCTGGATCTCGGGAGGTCAGTGGAGTTTTGCCATTGCGCTGATCCTGATGATCGTTTCGATGTTGATTTCCTTGCGCGAGTTGCAGATCTCTGTGGGCGCGCTGGATTTGTTGCTGGTGGAATTGGAGAAGGAGGAAAAGAATAAATGAGTTTCAAATTACTTTTGGCTGAACCTTTATATGGAAGATGGACTCTGCCCAGGTATTAAAGAGAGGGAAAAAGGTGTTCCCGCTTCGACCACGCGATACCCACAATAGCACAAGCAAAATTAATATCCCCACGAGACGCCCATAAGACCATGGAAAGTAATCAAAGGTGGGGGTTAGAAAGACCAGCAAATAAACAGTGCCATACAATGTCCATTCCCCGGGGAAGCCCATCCATAGAAATTCGAAGATGGTCAGGATTGTTATCAATCCCCAGCCAACCAGGGCATTTCGAAGTGTTCTCCTCATCTTTTGACCTCTGTCCCAATTTATTCACTGAAAAAGACTCTGCACAGTAGGATTTTTGAGTATAAATCAGGTTGTGATCGCGGAGAAGGTCAATGCAGACAGGGATATAATATTTGTCACGCAAGCAGGAACGATGATCCAGGCAATGTTAATTTTATTGCCGTTCTTAGGCGGAACAGTATCAGCTTACATCTTCAGGAGACAAACGTGTCTGTCACATCCAAAAATCCATTTGTACTCGTGGGTACTTACACAGAGCAGGAGGCAAGCCAGAGCAAGGGGATTTACGTTTATCGATTGGACTTATCTTTGGGTGAACTTACCTTTGCGTGGGCGGCTGGGGAACTGCTCAACCCTTCTTATCTGGCAATCCACCCACAGCAGGAATTTCTGTACACCGTAAACGAAGTTCGGAGTTTCGGCGGTAAGAAGGGTGGGGGCGTGAGTGCTCTTTCGATTGATTCGATATCGGGCCGACTTAATTTAGTGAATTCCGTTTCTTCTCATGGAGAAGATCCGTGTTATATCAGCGTCGAGCAGAAGGGGCGATTTGCCCTCGTTGCCAACTATAGCAGTGGAAGTGTGGCAATGTTTCCACTCCAGGCGGATGGTCGGCTTGGACATGCCACCGATATCGTTCAGCACTCCGGCTCGAGCGTTCATCCTGAGCGACAAACCGGCCCGCATGCGCATTGCATTCTGCCTGACCCCACAAACCGCTTTGCCATTGCAGTTGACTTGGGTCTGGACAAACTCCTGGTATACGAAATGGATTTGGAACGCGGGAAACTCAACAGGCATGCCGAGGTAAAAATCCGGGCAGGTGCAGGTCCCCGCCATATAACATTTCATCCCGGTGGACAGTACGCCTATCTCATCAATGAGTTGAATTCCACTTTAACCACCTGTCGCTATCATTCTGAGGCCGGATTATTTGAAGAGTTGCAAACCGTCCCGGCTTTGCCGGAGGATTTCACAGGTGAGAATTTGTGCGCGGATGTGCATATTTCTCCGGATGGAAAACATCTTTATGCATCCAATCGTGGCCATGACAGTATTGTCTGCTTTTTCATCGATCAGATTGACGGCCAATTGACATATCGAAATCATACCCCCAGCGGTGGCAAGGAACCGCGCAACTTTGCGATTGACCCGACTGGCACGTTCCTGTTGGCCGCAAATCAAAAGTCGCCTAACATCGTCACATTTAAGATCGATGCAGAAAGCGGTGAACTGTCCAGGATCGGACATGAGGTAGAAGTATCCATGCCAGTCTGTGTGCAGTTTGCCCGGTTAAAATCATAGCGCTGGTTAGGAAATGAAACCCAGGAACCGCTTTGCAAATGAAATTCTGGAGACTGTTCAAAAGGAAAAGATCCTTGGCATCCGCGCCGGCAAGGAGTCAACGCACCGCGTGATTGGGATCTGGGCTGTCGTTGTGGAAGGACGCGTGTTCGTGCGCTCATGGAGTCTTAAACCGCGGAGCTGGCATCGGATGTTCCTCGAGGACCCGTATGGAAGTATGTTCGTTGGCGAACGTGAAATCCCCATCCACGCGGTTCAGACGCGCAGTGAACGCTTAAAGGACCTGGTCAGCCAGGCTTATAAGGAAAAGTACAATACGCCGGGGTCCATTCAATACGTGAAAGACATGTCGCGCAGGAAATCACGCGATTCGACCACGGAGTTGATTCCGTTGTAGAGAAGATCGAATTCGATCCAGGTTGCTTACTGTATAATTTATTTGATGGATAAAAGATCATGGCTCCCATAATTCAAGAGTGTAAAAGGATTTTGAAAGAGCATATGGCTCGGGGAAAGGAGTGATGCAATGAGGAAGTATGCCATTGAAATCAAGTCAAATCTGGAGCATACCGTAATCAGTCTGCAAGCTGCAAAAGAGCTCTTGGAAAAAGGTCAATATGATAATGCTGCATCCCGTGCTGCCGACGCAGCGTTCCATACTGCCAGCGCACTATTATTGGACGAAGAGATCGAAACAAACAGGCATGGAGATGTCATTACTCTTATCCACCAGATTTTCGTCAATGGACGACGGCTCACGAAAGAGCAGGGCGAAAAATTGAGCTGGCTTTTTCAGCTGGGAACGGCGGAGAACCCGGATCCGAGCGGGCATCTTATCCTTGGCGAAGCACAAAAGGCAGTGGAGTTTGCTGAAAGCTTTTTCGAAGCCACAAAGGTAATCCTTGACTCCTGAAAGGAACACAGTGAGCTGGGTTCCTTTTCTTTTCAATCTTGTAACGAAACCATTGCAGAGGGGTCTTGTAGTAGGTTTTTTTCACCTCCGTATTACAATCGGCAAATTCTGTTGGATCGGCATGAAATCGTTTTGAGCACGCGTATGCAAAGGAGAATGTTATGGGCAAAACAAATTCAAAGTGGCTAATCCCGTTCGTTGGAGCCGTGGTTGCATTTTGTCTCGCATGTGTATGTTCTTCAGGCGTGGGATTGTATTTTTACGGGGATCAAATCATAGCCAGCTTCAATACCCCTACGAACAATCCCCCGGCTGAAATTCCCACGACCGAGTCGCCTGTCAACACGTCCGGCTTGCCTGAATGGACGGTCATTGTCTATTCGGCGGCGGATGACGAAGTGTTGGAAGAGAATATGTGGTTCGATGTCAACGAAATGGAGGTGGTCGGTTCCAATCCGCAGATGAATATCGTCGTTCAAATCGACAGGTATGCGGGTTCCTTTAGTGGAGATGGAGACTGGTCAGACACGCGCCGGTATCTTATTACACAGGATAACGACCTCAGTAGCATCACTTCCCCTGTCGTTGAATCGGTGGGCGAGGTCGATATGGGTGACCCGCAGACCCTGATCAACTTCGTCACCTGGGCGATCCAAAATTATCCTGCGAAGAAGTATGCGCTGGTGATGTCTGATCACGGCGGCGGGTGGACCGGCGGTTTTTCAGATATGTCCTCTGCCTCTTATTCGGATCTTTCCATTCCCGAAATTGCCTCTTCCATTGAACAGATTCTTCAGAACACCGGCGTTGATAGATTCGAGTTGATCGGGTTTGACGCCTGTTTGATGGCGCAGATCGAAGTCTTTGGTTCACTGTATCCATACTCAAATTACATGGTTGCTTCCGAAGAGGTCGAGCCTGGCTACGGCTGGTCTTATGCGGCCTGGCTGGGTCAGCTTGCCCAGAATCCCGCCGTTGATGGGAGCGGGCTTTCGCAGTCGATCATTTCCACCTATGTGATCAACGATATCCTCCTTACAGGCGGGCGAGCGTCCTCGGAGGAGATTGCACAGGAAGAGTCTACGACCACCCTAAGCGCCATCGAAAGCGCGCGGGTCCCCGATGTGATCGGGGCAATGAACCAGTTCGTTTCTGCCATCACATTGCTCGATCAAAGTCTTGTTGCTGAAGCGCGCACCTACTCGCGTAGTTACTATTCGCTTTTCGGCGAAGAGGTTTCCCCCTCATTTATTGACCTTGGAAATTTTTCTCAAGTGCTGACAACTCTGACCGATGATCCAGAGATTCAACAGGCAGCCATCCAATTGCAGACGGCGATCGCGTCGGCCGTCGTTGCAGAGAAACATGGGACGAATATGTCCGGTTCGAGCGGAATTGCCTTCCATTTCCCCGACTCGGATTTGTACTATTACACCGAGTACAATGCCGACTTCCCACCTTACTACGCCGAATCCTCCTACAAATTCCTCGAACAATCTGTGTGGGATGAATTCCTTGCTTATCATTACACTGGTGAAGAATTCGCCCCGCAGGAAGGAGTTGCTGTTGCCCCTTCCCGCACGGCAGAGATCAGCGCCCCCGGCGCATCCCAAATGAATGTGGGTCCGATCCAGATTTCCGATACTGATATTACTGGCGATGAATTCGTGAGCGTCTCCGCCACGGTGGATGGAAATGTCGCTTACATCCATACGGCGCTATATTTTTGGGATCCCGCTTCAGAATCTTACTGGATTGGTGATGTCTCCTACTATATCGCGGAAAACACAATTACCATTGATGGTGTAAACGTTCCGGACTATGGTGACAGCCCGGTGCAGGTGCAATATGAATGGTCTCCCACACTTTACAGTCTCACCGATGGGGAGCATGATGCATATGTTCTTCTTGAGCCAGCCGAATACCTGAGCGCGGATGGAGAGACCGTGTACGTGGTCTATGGACAATATACATACACTCTGAGCGATACCGCAGTGGATGCCAGCCTTTACTTTGATGCGGATGGCAACTTCCTGTATGCCTACGCCTTCCCGGATGGAGATGATAATGGAGCCAGCACCCCGGTGGAGATCACGCCCCAAATTGGCGATCAGTTCACGGATTACGTCCAGTACTATACATTTGACAGCAATGACAACCCGATCTTTAGTTACGAGTTGAGCGACGACGTGTTCACCTGGGGCGAGCAGGGATTCTCCTTCTACTCAAGCTACCCGGTGGACGGTCAATATGCGGTTGGCATTATCGCGTATGACTTTGATAATAATTTCGTCGCGAACTTCGAATTCATTAATTACACACGCTGATAAATACAGCAGGGCGCGTTCTCACACAGCCTCCCGAATGGGGATAAACCGCCAGTCAAATATTGTCAGGCTGAAAGCCTGACCTACATAAGTCTTTTGAACGTAATTCTCCCTGGTTATGTCTATGACTGGGGAGAATTTATTTTCTCATATTGTCTTTGGAGCCTGCGTACTCTCCCGATCCTCGCAACACAGAACGCCCCACTATCGTTAAACAGCCTAGGAGGCAGAAATGAACAAAAAACTCATATCAATCGCGATATTGCTTGTCCTGGTGACAGGTTGTGCCCCGGGCTCCGACCTGGAAATCACTACACCCGAAACAACAATAGAACTGACTTCACCTGGACCTAATCCGCAGCTCAATCAGCCGGATGCAAATGATCGTGTCTCAGGTCTCGCACAGGGACTTTGGCATGGACTCATTGCCCCTGTGACCGTCATAGGCGCATTTTTCAATCCTGCGATGCAAATGTACGAGGTACACAATAATGGACCGGAATACAACCTTGGATTCCTCATCGGAGTCGCTCTGGTGTTTCTCATTTTAGGTCTGATCGGAGGCGGACGCAGGAGGCGCTAGGTTTTGAAATTTAAAGACTTGTATGTTCAGCTTTTGAGTTCGTAGCGCGAAACTCTACAGAATTCATTTGCCTAACCAAGGGAGCTATGTTCGCGTGTGGGTTGGGAGCATTACCTCAGCCTATGAGCTTATGAAACGAGCTGTTCCTGACTGATGGATCAGCGGGGAGGATTTATTGTATAATGATTTCAACCCACTCATATCTGGCTAAAAATTAAAGAAACATCCTCTTCATTGCCACAGCGAAGATGACCGATATTTGGACAATTCCGGAGGTAGAAATGAAGAAAGTACTTTTCCTGGGTCTATTGGTGACAATACCCTTCCTGATGGCAGCCTGTGCCCCTGGATCAAGCGTACAAGTCAACACACCAGACACGACCATGCAGCTCACTGCACCTGGCCCGAACCCGCTCATCAATCAGCCTGATGGTCTGGGTCGTGTTGCGCGTGCTGGGGCAGGACTATGGCATGGCATCATCGCCCCTGTGACCCTGGTATTCTCATTTTTTAATTCGGATATCCACATGTACGAAGTCCACAACGCCGGAAGTGAATATGATCTTGGCTTCCTGCTGGGGGTAACTGTAGTAATGTCCCTTTTAGGGCTTTTCATACGCATGCGGCGATAAACATTCCATCTCCAGAGAAAAATGATCCCAAAATTGACAAAACTATTCCTGCTTTTGCTTTCCTTGCTCGTGCTCCTGCCGGCCCATGTTGCCCTGGCGGATACTGGCCCCAAGCCGACCATGGACTTTGAATTCAAGCAGGAATTGACCGGGGAACAAGTCACGGTCACTTCGGGGATTTTATACGAGTGCGCGCAACCTGATTGCAGTGATGCCGCACCGCTTGAAGAAGCGGGCCCACAGGGATTTTTCTGTGAAGCTCATCGTTGTCATGCGACTGCGTACGGTTTTGCTCCTTACCACAGGATCGAGCTTCAATTTTCAGACAGGCAAACACGTCAGAGCAACATCTTTGAAACTGCCGGCTTCGATTCCAGATACACAGTGACCGTCCGACCGGAGGATCTGCTGGTCGAAGCCCAATTCAGCCGGGGAGTCTTCCCGCGCACAGCTACGTTTCTCGTAACCTGCATCTGTGCATTGGTGGGGGTAGGACTGGTTGTGGGCCTGATTATTTTCCTGACGCGCCGCTCCAAAAAGAATTGATCCCCACGCTTGTTATCACGATCATTATCGAAGGGATGATTGTGATCGGGTATTGCATTTGGCGCAAGAAACCAATTGAACCGATAATATTTACGAGCACTGTAGCAAATCTGATTACCCAATCCCTTCTGTGGATTGCATTAATCCTTTTTTTTCAACACTATCTTGCCACCTTACTGATTACCGAAGTCCTTATCTGGTTGATCGAAAGCCTTTTGCTATATTCCATTCCTGCCAACCGGCTGCGTTTTACCGATGCCCTCCTCCTCAGCCTGGCCATGAATCTTATGAGTCTTGCATTTGGTTGGTTTTTGCCCATATGAACCTGTGCCTGCATCCTCAAATCCTTATTCTCTACTATCCAGTCTCTGCCGTTATAATCCCCTGCATGTTCGAATTTACCATCACAGCCAAAAACAGCCGGGCCCGCACGGGAATCTTTACCACGCCTCATGGTGACCTCAGCACACCTGTCTTCGCACCTGTTGGCACACAGGCAACAGTCAAGACGCTCACGCCAGCACAGGTCAAGGAAGTGGGCGCCACCCTCGTGCTCTCCAACACCTATCATCTTTATCTGCGCCCCGGCGATGACGTGGTGGCTGGGCTGGGTGGGTTGCATCGCTTTATGCGCTGGCCGCATCCCATGCTCACCGACTCAGGCGGCTTCCAGGTCTTCTCGCTGGCGCAGACCCGCCAGATAGACGAGGAAGGCGTGACCTTCAAGAGTCACATCGATGGCTCGACTCATCGCTTCACGCCGCAACGCTCCATTCGAATTCAGGAGAACCTCGGCGCAGATATCATTATGGCATTCGATGAATGCTCGGACCCCAACGACCATGAATACAGTAAGCTTGCCATGGAACGGACACACCGCTGGGCGGAAATGTGTGTCAAAGCCAAGCGACGCGGTGACCAGGCTCTCTTTGGGATTGTCCAGGGCGGCGTTCAAGCAGACCTTCGAGCTGCTTCCGCTAAATTCATCGCATCTCTCAATACGCCCGGCATCGCCATCGGCGGACTTTCTGTAGGCGAGACCAAAGAGGAGATGCACACCATGCTCGATGTGGTCACTCCCCTCCTGCCGGAAGACAAACCGCGCTATCTGATGGGAGTCGGCACGCCCGAAGACTTGATCAACGGCGTCCTGCGCGGCATCGACATCTTCGATTGCGTCCTGCCAACCCGCCTCGCCCGTCATCACTCCGCCTTTTCGCCGGAAGGACGACTTAATTTAATGAATGCAACCTTTTCACGCGATGACCGTCCTGTTGATGAGACGTGTGATTGCTATACTTGTAGAACGTTCACACGTGCGTATATCCGTCATTTGATTGTGGCGAAGGAATTGCTCGCTGGAACATTGATTTCGATCCATAATTTGCGGGCATTGATAAGGCTGATGGAACAGATCAAAGGTTATATTGCAGATGGCTCATTTCAATCGCGAGTACCTGAGTTGCTGAGTCAATGGTCGAATAATGCGAAACGTTTGGTGAATGTTTAGTGGAGTATGAGTTGGGTTATTTGCCAGACGCAACGACAGCCCATCAGTACTTATGTTGAATCTATCCGAAAGCAATTCACTAATTACATTGCCCGTCCGAAAGCCCCGAACCGAGGAGAAAAAATGTCGGCAGGTTATACTATCTGTGAAGAATCGGAATCTTACCTGTTCGCCAATGGACGAAAACTCTCTACGCCCTATCTCTTTTTCCTTATTTTCCATACCCCATTAAACATACAGAGAACCCATGTCAAAACCAATCGTTTTCCCATCGCCAAATAAAAAACATAAAGCCATCCTGACGTTGATCGGTGAGGTCCAGGCTGATCACGACTATTACTCTTTGTCAATCGATGGTCTCCCACACTCATTTGCAGACCGTATTTTTGGAAAGATCGGTTTGTGGTCTCCAGAATCGCGGTTCCTCGTCGTACAGGAATGGAAGGAGACAGATGAGTCCGGTGCGCCTAAATTCTGCCAACTTCTGATCATTGATATGCTTGCCAGGCGCGAATGTGTAATCGCAAACGTGGAAGGAGCAAAAGGGAATATCCTTCCGGAGAGTTTTATCGGGGAAAGCCTGATGTATACGGTCATCTATTATGGCCAATTTGGGATGACCAAGAGCTTTGAAAGCAAGTTCCAATATCTAAACGGATGGCAAACCATCAAATAACATTGGAGAACAATGACTTTTCTTCACGCTTTTCTCCTCGGCATCATCCAGGGATTGACCGAATTTATCCCCGTCTCTTCCACTGCGCACCTGCTTATCGGGCAGGCCTTGCTTGGCATTCCCTCCAATGGCAGAATCTTCTCGTTCAATGTCATTATTCAATTGGGCACGGTTCTGGCTCTGCTCCTTTTCTTTTGGAAAGATCTGTGGTCAATTCTCCGAGCCTTCTTCCTGGGAATCTGGCACAGGAAACCATTTGAAACTTATGGCTCTCGGGTTGGATGGCTGGTAATCGTTGCCACAATTCCTGCCTTGGTCGTGGGCTTTTTACTCAAGGATGTAATGGATTCATTGTTTAGCAATCCGATCCTGATTGCCGGGGTGCGCTTGCTGGTATCCGCCACGTTGATGAGTCTTGTAGAATATTTCGGCAGTCATGACCGAAAGCTGGAGTCTATATCCTGGACGGATGCGGTGGTGATTGGTTTTTTTCAGATCCTGGCTATTTTCCCAGGTGCCTCACGTTCTGGCTCAACAATTGCGGGCGGGATCGTTCGCGGCTTTGACCGCCCTTCCGCGGCGCGCATGGCATTTCTGATGTCCGCTCCAATATTGACTGCGGCAGGTATGTATGAATCGGTGAAAGTGATTCTCATGCCGGGCACAACAGAATTTTTACCCTATCTTGTAGTCGGATTTATCACTGCCGGCGTAGTAGGCTGGCTTTCCATCAAATGGCTGATGAGATTCTTGCAAGACCATTCCATTTATCTGTTTGCAGGCTATTGTGCAATCGTTGGCTTTGTTTGTATGGCATTCAGCTTGTTCTAAAAACCCATTACCATGGATACAAGATCGTTTCTCAAACTTCTCGTTGAAACCGAATCTCCTTCGCACGATAAAACCGCTGTTGACCGTGTTGGGGCGATTGTTGCGGAAGAAGCGCGCAAACTCGGCGCGCAGATCGAGATCATTCCAAATAAAGAAACAGGAGATCATGTTCTGGCTCGTTTTCATCCTTCACGCGAAACCGTAAGCCTTCCGCCTTCTGCTCCTGTACTTCTGCTCTGCCACATGGACACCGTCTTCCCACTTGGCACGATCAATAAAATTCCCTTTCGCGAAGCTGACGGAAAGCTCTTTGGTCCCGGCACACTGGATATGAAAGCAGGAATTGTCATCGCTCTTGCTGCAATGGAAGAGGCGCAAAGGTCCGGGTTGAATCGTCTGGTCACTTTACTGTGCACCTCCGATGAAGAGATCGGCAGTCACACATCCCGTGAGCCTATTGAACAACTGGCAAAGGAGTCCGCACTGGTGCTTGTGCTCGAAGGCGGGTTGATTGACGGGGGACTGAAAACCTGGCGAAAAGGAGTTGGCGAGTTTCAGGTGCGAACAAGGGGACGTGCCGCGCATTCTGGCGGCGATCATGAAAAGGGGCGCAATGCCATCGAGGAAATGGCGCATCAAGTGATTGCGATTCAAAAGCTCACTGACTATTCCAGGCAAACGACGCTCAACGTTGGTGTGATTCAGGGCGGGACAGTTTCGAATGTTGTCCCCGAGGAAGCTTTTATGCAAGTGGATGTGCGCGTCATGCAGCCCGGCGAATGGGAGCGCCTCGAGTCAGAGATGAGCAAACTCAAGCCGGTGCTTGACGGGACTACCCTGGAGATCACTGGCGGCTTGAACCGGCCGCCAATGCCGCTCGATGAAACGATGAAAGCCACGTTCGAGAAAGCCAGATCCATTGCCGCGCAAATTGGCATGGAACTTAAAGCAGGTGGCACCGGCGGTGCATCCGACGCCAACTTCGTTGCGCCGCTCGCCATTCCTGTATTGGATGGACTCGGCGCAATTGGCGAGGGCTATCATTCGGAGCGCGAATATATTTTCGCAGAAAGTTTGGAAGAGCGTGCAAAGTTGGTTGTGGCGTTATTAAAGAACTGGTGATAATTATGTGGTTGCGAGTGGCGCCTCGGCGCTACAAAGTAACCTCCTCTTTATAAAATGCTGAATCGAATAAACTTGTTGTTCAAGCGTAGGGGATCGCTTGCCACAGGCACGTTTCGAAGTCGTAGCCGCTTCGACTTCGAGCCTCGCCCTCCGCTCAACGCGAATGCGTCTCAGATAGACATTCTCATCTTTCTTCTTTTCTCTTTCATCCTTTTCTCCTGTACGACAAGCACGCCTCTCGCAACGCCCCAACTTGTTACCGTTTATTCGACCTCTGCCGCGCAGCCCTGGCTGACTCCGTTGTACGCGTGTGCCGGATCATTAGTCGTCATCTCCCGCGTGGACGATGCATCCTCAGCCGCTATTGTCTTGCGCGTGGGCGAGCCGCAGTTCCTTAGTTCATCTGCTTATCAAATTGATACCGAAGAGATCTTGATCGTCACGCATCGCCAGAGCCCTGTGCAAAATTTAACTCTTAACGAAGCACGCGCGCTATTCGCGGGTCAGGGAGACCCAACTGTGCAGCTATGGGTCTACGCGTCAGGGGAGGATGTACAGAATGTGTTTGACCAGTTTGTGATGGCTGGAAGAGGTGTGGC
This sequence comes from Anaerolineales bacterium, assembly GCA_035512375.1. Taxonomy (GTDB): domain Bacteria; phylum Chloroflexota; class Anaerolineae; order Anaerolineales; family Villigracilaceae; genus Defluviilinea. The sequence continues at coordinate 17,877 of DATKED010000255.1, read as the reverse complement.
CCCAGCTGCGCGGCTGGCGGTCAATCCACAGCAAATGTCTGATACCCTGGTCAATGAATCCGACGCGGTCGGAATTCTGCCGCGGCGTTGGAAGACTGGGGATACTCGTGAAGTCTTGCCTGTTGCAACGGTGCCTGTGCTGGCAATCACAAATTCGGAAGCTAAGGGCGTGATCGAGGAATTGATCGCCTGTTTGCAAAAGTAACCATCAAAAGATAATATGCCCGACTCTACAGAGCCGGGCTTTTTGTTTCAGTTGTGAAGTCTATTACAAAGCCCCGACAAAGGCAACAGAGGCTCTTCTTTCCATAACAGATATGTCGTTTTGATTTGACTTATAATTTGAGCAGCCAAACATGAGGAGAGTGTTTATGACTGAACAATTTACTTTTGGCGGTGAGGTTGTCTGGCGTCCCACGGATGAATATATTGAGCGCGCGCACTTAACCTCATTCATGCGTGAACATGGAATTAAAGATTTCAATGAATTAATGTCACGTTCAACAAAAGATGTTGTGTGGTTCACAGATGCGGTCTTGAAATATCTTGATATCCAGTTTTACAAGCCATATTCAAAGGTCATAGATAGGGCAGAAGGAATTCAATTTCCCAGGTGGTGTGTGGGTGGGAAGATGAACATTGTCCATAACTGTGTGGATAAGTATCAGCAACCAGCAGTCAGTAATCAGCTTTCCGTGATATGGGAGGGGGAGGAAGGTACAACGAAATCCCTGACCTATGAAGAATTAAATAAAGAAGTAAACCGTTGCGCGAATGCCCTGCGTTCCCTTGGGCTGGGCAAGGGGGATGCAATCGGTCTCTTTATGCCGATGACGCCGGAGATTGTCATTGCCCTGCTCGCCATTGCAAAGATCGGCGGGATCATCCTGCCGTTGTTCAGCGGCTATGGCGCGGGCGCGGTCGTCTCACGCCTGACAGATGCGGATGCGAAAGCCCTGTTCGCGTCAGATGGCGCCTTTCGACGCGGCAAGCCAGTCGAGATGAAATCCATTGCGGATGAAGCTGCCGCGCAGGTGTCCACACTCGAGCATATGATCGTGGTGAAAAGAACTGGGCAGGATGTGGACATGCAGCTGGGACGCGATCACTGGTGGCACGATCTCGTCACGCCTCAGCCTGATTCCGCGGAAACAGAAGTGACCTCCGCTGAAGACCCGCTGATGGTGATCTATACGTCAGGGACAACTGGCAAGCCGAAGGGAGCCCAGCATACGCATTGCGGATTCCCGGTCAAGGCGGCGCAGGATATGGCATTCGGCACAGATGTTCACGCGGGCGATGTGATTTACTGGATGACCGACATGGGCTGGATGATGGGACCCTGGCTTGTCTTTGGCGCACTGTTGCTCGGGTCAACTCTCTTTATTTATGATGGCGCGCCTGATCATCCCAAAACGGATCGTTTATGGGAACTGGCTGAAAAACATAAAATTACACAACTGGGTGTCTCGCCGACGTTGATCCGTTCCTTGATCCCGCACGGAGAAGAACAATTCAAGAAACACGATCTTTCTTCGCTGCGATTCTTTGCTTCTACTGGCGAGCCATGGAACCCCGATCCGTGGATGTGGCTGTTCGAGAAGGTGGGCGAATCGAAGCTGCCGATCATCAATTATTCAGGTGGGACGGAGATTAGCGGCGGCATTGTGATGGGCAATCCGTTGCTGCCGCTTAAACCATGCGCGTTCTCTGCGCCGTGCCCAGGCATTGCCGCAGATGTCCTGGATGAAAACGGGAATCCTGTGCGGAATGCTGTGGGTGAACTGGTTATCACAGCACCCTGGATCGGCATGACGCGCGGCTTCTGGAAAGACAAGCAAAGATATCTCGATACGTATTGGTCCCGTTGGGAAAATATCTGGGTGCACGGCGATTTCGCCGCGATCGACTCGGATGGTCTGTGGTACATCCTTGGACGGTCCGACGATACGATCAAGATCGCGGGAAAACGATTGGGACCGGCGGAGGTCGAGTCGATCCTTGTGCGGCACGAATCAGTTGTCGAAGCCGCGGCGATCGGTGTGCCGCATGAGGTCAAGGGCAGCGAACTGGTCTTGTTCGCAGTGCTCAAGCCGGGGCTGAGACCGAACGACGATCTTCGTCAGGAATTGAAAGGAATGGTTGTCTCCGAAATGGGCAAGCCGCTCGCGCCGAAGTCCATTCTGTTCGTAAGTGATCTTCCGAAGACGCGTAATGCAAAAGTGATGCGCCGTATGATCCGTTCGGCGTATTTGGGGCAGGAACCGGGTGATACATCCTCGCTGGTTAACCCGCAGGCGATGGAAGAGATCAGAAAGGCAAAATAACAATGCCAGGTAACTGCTGTGAGATCACCGACCATGCTTTTAGTGAAGCGGAAGTCAGAGCAGAGCTCAAAGGCTATCGCAAGCGGGGACCTGCGAAGCAGACAAAGCTCATTCTGGAAGCCATTCGTTCTTTGAGCCTGGAGAATGCTGACCTGCTGGATATCGGGGGTGGGATTGGTGCGATCCATCATGAACTGCTGGAAGATGTGGTCCATGAAGCGACACATGTGGATGCATCCTCAGCGTATTTGAAAGAAGCAAAAGCGGAAGCGGCGCGGCGCGGGCATAGCGAGCGCATCAATTTCATTCATGCCGATTTTACAGATGTCGCCTCTGCGCTTCCAAAGGCAGACATTGTCACGCTTGACCGTGTGGTGTGCTGTTATCCCGATTTCCGCGGTCTGCTGAAAGCTGCGGCAGGCCATAGTCGAAAAGCGCTGGCTCTGACATACCCACGTGAGACCTGGTATACGCGGATTTTCCTGAGAGCCGCGAATTTTTTTCAACGTCTCAAGAGGGATCCTTTCCGTGCATTTCTCCACCCAATCGCTGAGATGGATTCGCTTCTCAAAATGGAGGGATTCGAGCGCGTCTCTCTGCGCCGTCTTTTTGTTTGGGAAATGGCGTTATATCAAAGAGTATAAGTCACATCAAAAACGTGACCCGCCTAGATTGCAGGTGTGTGCTCATGCCATTCGGTTGCCTGTTCAAAGGCATGACCGGCGTTCAATACTTTTGACTCGCCCCAGGCGCGTGAAACGATCTGCAAGGCGATCGGAAGCCCATCTTTTGTGAATCCGCAGGGCAGAGATAGTGCCGGCAGGCCTGTGAGATTGAACGGCGCGGTGAAACGTGTTAATCGACCCGCCTGTTCGACTGCATCATGGCCTTCGATGGTCGGCGCGGCAATGGGGGTGGTGGGGGTGAGCAGGAAATCATAGGATTCAAAGAACTTTTCGAAGCTTTTCTTCACTTCCGCCTGCGTGCGCCTTGCGAGGATGTATTCCGTCGATGATGTTTTCGCGCCATCCTCCAGCCTGCGGCGGATGTCATCCCCGAACATTTCAGGATGTTCCCTCAGGCGGTCGCGGTGGACCGCTGCGCCATCCGATTGGGTCATGAGTTTGTTTGCGAGTGCAGCATCATGTAGCCAGCTTACGTCCACTTCCTGTACTTTGCAACCCAGAGCCTCAAACACCTTCGCGGCTTCACAGACGGACTCGAATACTTCAGGGTCTGCGGTCTCTATAAATTCACCGACTCCCAGCGCGATTTTTCTCCCTTTCACATCGTCCTCAAGGTGGTTAAGATAATCACCGGTCAGCATCTTGATCGAAGCCGGGTCAATGGGATCATAAACAGCAATGACCTGTAACAGCAATGCCGCATCCTTCACACATTTTGCCAGCGGTCCCACGTGATCGAGGTTCCATGAAAGAGGAAATACACCACGCAGACTGACGCGTCCAAATGTGGGCTTAAACCCCACCACGCCGCACAGCGAGGCAGGGATTCGGATCGAGCCACCTGTGTCTGTGCCGAGGGCGCCTAGCGCCATGCCGGTTGCCACCGCAATCGCCGACCCGCTCGATGAGCCGCCGGGGATGCGGGTCGTATTCCACGGATTACGCGCCGTCCCATAATGCGGATTATTCCCGGTGATGCCGAGGGCGATTTCGTGCGTGTTCGTTTTTCCCATAATAATGGCGCCAGCCTGCTTCAGTTTTTCGACAACAAATGCATCTTGTGTGGGAATATTTTCAGCGAAAAAACTCGATCCTATTGTCGTGCGAATGCCTGCCGTATCGAAGAGGTCTTTCACTGCGATGGGAATGCCGCGCAAGGAATTCGATGAAGACGTGTTATTTGTGAGGATCTGAGCATTGATCGCATCCTGCGGGTCAATGACGGTGATGAACGCATTCAGCTTCGGGTTGAGGCGTTCGATTTGACGGGAACAGGCTTCGGCCAGTTCGAGAGACGAGGTCTTTTGTCCTCGAATGAGCTCCAGGGCATCTGAGATGGAAAGGGCGTTAATGTTGTCCATTGTGTCCATTATAATTGTGCTCGATTCATTTATGTTAATCACTCCCGCAAAAATGAAATACTGGTTTTTCCTTTTGACTCTTGCACTGATCGCGATTGTCCTGTGCAGTATGGCCACATCGAAATACGGCGCCGGGGTTTCATCCGATTCGACCAAGTATCTTTCGGTTGCGCAAAACCTGCTGGATGGGAATGGATTGTATGACCATAAAGGCGCCCCGCTGCTTTCGTGGCCCCCGCTTTACTCGATCCTTTTGGCGGGGCTAAGCCGGCTGACCGGTTTGGATGTTTTTGTCGCTGGTTGGTATTTCAACGTTTTCCTGCTGGGGCTGAATGTCTTCTTGGGCGGCGTCATCTTTTATCGTGCATTTCCAGCAAAACCCTTTTACGCCTATCTCGCCAGCACTTTTGTTTTTTTATCCATCTCCTCACTCCGCATTCATGCGAATATCAGTTCCGACCCGTTTTATCTGACGTTGACCCTGAGCTTTCTGATCGCAGTTGATGGTTACATCAAGAAACGATCTTATCATGCGTTTGCCTGGATGGTCCTCCTCAGTGTGTTGGCTCCGCTTCACCGGTATGTTGGGCTGGCGATCACTGTGACCGCGGGAGTTGTGATCCTGGTCGAAAATCGAAAGTCTATCCGCACCTTCCTGCGCGATGGATTGATTCTAGCTACCCTTTCGGTGCTGCCAATCGCCTGGTGGCTGATCGTGCACAATGTCATGACGCACGGTTCGTTATGGGGGCTTTCAAGTCAGCCAGTGGAGGTCGGTCAGAATATATCGCTGGCGCTGACAAAGATGCTGCATTGGTTCGTTCCTTATCTTGCCTTCCTGATGCCGGTCCTGACGAGACCGTGGCTTCCACTTGGTGTGCTGGCTCTCATTCTTTTTTGGATGAACAGAAACCACCGGGAAAATGGACGCGCCTGGGTTCAGTCATTTAAAGATCCATCTGTCTATCCCTCGATGGTATATGCAGCTGTCTATTTCATTGCACTGGCATTAACAGTGGTTACGCAGGATCACCATGATCTATTCTCAGATCGTTACTATGTGATTTTGCTGGTCCCTGCTGCGATTTTCATTTTGTTCACATTTGATCAGCTGATCCTGCCGCATTTGAACTTATCGCGAAGACAAGTTCAAACCGCTTTGATCCTTATCTTTGTACTTTGGTCTATTTACCCCATTTATAGTACGGGAGAATATCTCTTGGAAGCCAGCGACCAGGGCGAACCAAGTGGCGCGAACATGTTCAATAGCTACGTCTACCGTGAAATGCCAGTTGTGAAAGAGATGCAAAGGATAAGAGCCGAGCAGCCGCAGGATACGTTTTATAGCAATTATGTGGACGCGGTCTGGTTCTACACGCGCAAACCTGTCTCGCTTTTACCATTCGTCAATGATGATGCGCCAACTCTCTATGTGGGTTGGCCCCACAATGAGCCTGGCTATATTATCTGGTTCGAGCCGAACGAATATAAGCATTATCTTGCTCCGGAGAAGATCGGAGAGTTTGCAAATGTGCAGTTGGTCTATGAGGGGAAAGGTGGAAAGATCTATTACGTTCAAGCTCGTTAAAACGATCGACCCCGGAATTTTGACGGGGTCGATTTTTACAACGTAATGATTGTTTAGAACAAGCCAACGACCTTGCCTGTTTCCAGATCCAGATCTACATCATAGAACACGGGACGGGTTGGCAGACCGGGCATGGTCCGCATCTCGCCAAGCAGCGGATAGAGGAATCCGGCGCCGACAGAAGCGCGGATGTCGCGGATCAGCACACGGAACCCGCGCGGCGCACCCTTGGCAGACGCGTCCGTGCTGAAGGAGAGGTGGGTCTTCGCCATGCACAGCGGCAGGTCAGCGAAGCCGAGTTTGGTGAATTGCTCGATCTTGGCTTCCGCTTCGGGAGAATAGTCCACACCATCCGCGCGATAGATCTCGCGGCAGATGGTCTCGATCTTGGTCTTGATCGGCTGATCCAGCGGGTAGAGGAACTGGAAGCTGCTGGGCTTTTCCGCAGCCTTTATCACAGCTTCAGCCAGAGCAATCGCACCCTTGCCGCCGTCCATCCAATGACGGGAAGCGACTGCATCCATCGCGCCTGCTTCCAGTGCAGCCTGACGGACAAGCTCCACTTCGGCAGGCGTGTCATTTGCAAAGGAATTGACTGCAACGACCACGTTTACGCCGTATTTGAGCGCGTTCTCAATGTGCTGGATCATATTGGGCATGCCCTTGCGGAGCAGGTCGAGATTCTCTTCGGTGTATTCAGGTGCGAGAGGCTTGCCCGCAACAACTTTTGGTCCGCCGCCGTGCATCTTGAGAGCGCGGACAGTTGCAACCAATACCACAACTTGCGGGACAAGCCCTGAATAGCGGCATTTGATGCCCATGAACTTTTCCATGCCGATATCCGCGCCGAAACCCGACTCGGTGATAACGTAGTCCGCCAGTTTGAGGGCGATCTTGTCGGCGATGATCGAGGACTGTCCATGCGCAATGTTGGCGAACGGTCCCGCGTGGACGAAGGCCGGAGTCCCTTCGAGAGTCTGCATCAGGTTCGGTTTGATGGCGTCCTTCATCAGTACGGTCAATGCGCCCGCCACGCCGAGGTCTTCGGCGGTGACAGCCTCGCCCTTTTTGCTTGTGGCAACGACCATTTTGCCGAGGCGGTCGCGCATATCTTCGAGGCTGGTCGTCAGCGCGAGGATCGCCATGATCTCGGAAGCGACGGTGATATCGTATCCCGAGCGATGTTCGAAGCCGGCTTCATCCTTACCCAAGCCAACCTGAATCTCGCGCAGGAAGCGGTCGTTTACATCGATGACGCGTCGCCACTGAATGCCGTTCGGGTCAATATCGAGGCGGGCAAAGCGGCTGCGCTCTTCGGGGGTCAATTCGTTAGGATCAGTCTTGTCAATGCCGAGCTTCTTGAGCCTGCGCAGCATGGACGGAGAGAATTTGCGGCTGCCCTGTTTATTGGCTGGACAGAGCGCGTTGAAGAGCTTCTCGTCATCCTGCATGGATTCGTGCATCATGCGCGCATCCAGCGCGGCGGAGCACAGGTTATGCGCGGCGGTAATGGCATGGATATCACCCGTCAGATGCAGGTTGAAATCCTCCATGGGAATGACTTGAGAATAGCCGCCGCCGGCTGCCCCGCCCTTGATGCCGAAGGTTGGTCCCTGCGAAGGCTGGCGAATCACGGTGATGACGCGCTTGCCCAAATGTGCACCGAGCGCCTGGCTCACACCGACCGTGGTGGTTGTCTTGCCTTCCCCGAGCGGAGTGGGCGTGATGGCGGTTACATCAATATATTTGCCGTCCGGGCGTTTTGCAAGCCGGTCGAGGATCTCGAGCTTGACCTTGGCTTTGTAGGGACCGAACAGTTCGAGTTCATTCTCGCGGATGCCCAGTTCGGCGCCAATTTGAAGAATGGGTTTGAGCTTTCCAGCCTGTGCGATCTCGATATCAGATGGCACGGGGCGCAGAAGTTTGAGTTTGGTCGGCGCGAACGGGATCTTTTTCCCGTTGGTTGATAGCGCGGTTACCCCTCTTGCAACAGGCTTTTTGATGAGCACTTTTTTCTTGCTGCTCTTGGTCTTTCTCACAGATGACTTTGTTGTAGCCATATTTTCTCCTTTGCAACGAAGTTCAGCTCAATTATCGAAATTTTTGAGTTTTTCGCAATAGCCTTCTATCCCTTGTTTTTGCGAATAGTGTCATGACTTTTTAGACTACATTGGTTATATATCAGGCAGAAATCCATGTGCCGAGCGTTTCTCCTGTAAGGGCGCGCACGATATTGCCTGGCTCTGCGCCGGAAAAAATCTGGATTTTCAGCTCAGGATCTTGCCGGACCAGATCCAGCATTTGTGTGACCTTCGCCTCCATACCTCCCGTGACATCTGCGCCGTCTGCCTTCCCCACACCTTCGCTGATTTCACTGAAGGTCTGCGGAGTAATCGTTTCAAGCTTGCGCGTCCGGGCAGGGAAGTCCTCCCAGACGGCCGATTCAAGTCCTGCAAGCAGGATGCGTTCAGGGTTGAGCGCCCGGGTCAGATAGCCGAACAGGTCTTCGGTGGAGAGGATCGTTCCGCCGCGCACCTCGTCGAAGGTGACATCTCCATGGATCACAGGGATCAGACCTGCCGCCAAAGCCATGCGGATCGAGGTTGTCTCCCATATCGAAACCTGTCCATCACTCGCAATGACGTTCGCCGATGGCGGAAGAGCGATGGCAGGCACGTTCGTTTTATGCAGCGCCTTCATTACGAATCGATTCAAAGCCGAAGCCTGATACCATACTTCTGCAAATCCCTTCCAATAACTCTCTTCATTTTTGTCGCGTTCCCTGTGCATGAGAGGGGAGGGGCGTGGGAGGAAACCGTCACGCGTGTGGTATTCACTTGCGGCAACATGTCCAAAAGAGCCGGAACCGTGTCCGATCACCAGACGCAGGTTCGGGTGGGCTTGAAGCGCTGTCGAGATCTGCAGGGCGGCATCCTCAATCACATCCAGCCGGGGAGTGTAGGCCTGAGTCTTATCCGTAATAAGAGACCCCCCAAGTTTGAGAAAAACGAGCTCTTTCATGGCTCTATTTAACCACAAAACGTACCAAGGACTGCATAAGTGATGCAACGAGTTTCCGGGCAAATGGCGCCATGCCGATTTTTCTGCAAGGCTGTTGATCAAGTATGAGACAAGCGTTAATTTTGCCTCTGAGGAAGAGGTAGTATAATCTCGCCGCGTTATGAATGCTGAAGTGGTCATCATTCTTCTGGTTGCCCTGCTTGGGGCAGGGACGTTGCTTGCCGGACGGGCGGGAGTCCGTTCCCTTCAGCGTGCGCGCAAGGTTGTCTTTTATCGTACCCGTAAAGCACACATGCTGGCAGGCTGGCAATGGCTTGTGCTTGCACTGGTTTTACTTTCCTCCACGGTTGCATCGGCTCTATTTGGCGAACCTGTTGCGAGTCAAATATTTCCGTCAATGGTCACTTCAACAGCCATACTTGCAGAGACGCCGCTTCCGAGCCCAACTGCTCTCTTACTGCCTACTCAAACGACTATACGTACGGCAACTCCCATCCCTGATGGGACCCTGGCTCTCCCCTCAACATCATCTATTGGAACCCAGCCGGCAGGTCAAACGCCAACAGAACCTGCTACCGTTACATCATCCTCAACCGCTACCCCGTCTTTTACTCCCTCGCCCAGCTTTACCGTCACCCTATCGTCAACCCCGAGCCCTTCACCAACCACGGACCTTAGCGCTCTGGCAACCCGTGCCGCGCGGACGGTGCAAGCACAGCTGGCAATCCCTGTAATATCCCATACACCCACACGGACTCAGACCGCCACGTTTACTCCTTCGCTCACGCCCACCGCTTCGCAGACAGCCACAGTGACTCCTTCATCGACTTCAACGCGCACGCCGAGTCCAACGTTGACGCCATCGCCAACACAGACTCCTCAGCCCACGCTTACGTTCACATCCACTCCTACGGAAACTTTTACTCCGACAGTCCCTGTGACTCCTACAGCGACCTCTACACGGACGCCAATCCCATCCCGGACTCCATCGCCGACTCAGACTCCCCGCCCAACTCTAACATTTACACCTACTTCGACGAATACCCCAATACCAACCGCTTCGGCAACGCCTTCCCAAAGCAGTACACCCACTGCTACGCAAACATTTACACCCTCCTTGACCGCAACAGCCACATTGACGAGCACCTCTGTTCCAACCCGGACACCTTCGCTGACCTTAACTTCTACGTCTACAAGTACCACTACGGCAACATTCACCTCTGTCCCAACCGAGACGTCTTCACCTACACAGACTCCTCGTCCAACTTCAACATTTACGCCGACACTGACATTCACACCTTCGTCAACATCCACCGCTACACCTACACGGACACGGCGTCCAACGCTGACGCCGACTTCCACGCGGACGCCGCGCCCAACGTCAACGTTTACCTCCACGCCGAGCCCGGTACCATCGCCGACGCGCACGCCGCTGTTCGTAGAAATCGATGTTTATTTCACAGATAATGAACGTCTGATTGTGGGTCAGCTTCCGTATGAAGTGGCAGTGACGCGCTTCGTTCCCACTTCAAAAGATCTTGTCACTTCTGTGCTCGATGAGTTCTTCGAGGGTCCCAGTGACGTGGAACGAAACCAGGGGCTTGCAGTGATCGCTAATGGTTTTACAGGCTATAGCAAAGTTGAGATTGCAAACGATGGAGTATATGTTTATCTGGCGGGCAATTGCCAATCGAACGGAACGCTTTATAACATCACTCGTCCGCTCATGGCAGGCCTCAAGCAATTCCCTGAGATTCAGTTCGTCAAGATCTATGATCAGTTTGGATATACGCGTGAACCAGCGGCACGCGTCGATTCGATCCCTGCCTGTCTTGATCCATCCTTTACGCCCAGCGTAACATCCCTGCCCACATCCACAATGGCATCTCGCTTCACCTCGACCCCCACGCGGACACCCAGACCGGCCTTTATCCACACTCCAATCATTCCTTATCGCCGGTAGAGTTTTCACATCGGTTTATGTAAATTTTCCTCATGCTATAATCTTTTAATAGATTCTCATGGATATTCGTGCAGGGATCATTGCCGCGATTGTGTTGTGCGTAATCGGATCATTCTTTGTGTTTCGATCCGGTTATCGTGCATGGCTGTCAGCGAGGAGACTTACCTTTTACAGGATCAAACGTCAGCGCGCAAGGGCCGGGCTTCTCACGATCCTCATAGCACTATTAATCCTGGGGTTTGCAGTCATTTTGTTCCTTTACGGCGAGCCTGTTGCATACCGATATTTTCCTCCCTCTCCAACGATCACGCTGACACCTACGATCACACTCAGCCCCACTATTACGCTCTCCCCCACGATCACGCTCAGCCCCACGCTTACAGAAACGCCATCTGTCACCGATACAGCCACGATCACTCCGACACCATTTATCCCGCCTGTTATTGAAGTCCTGTTCGAGAGTGAGGTGACGCCGAATCCCAATGCAATATTCAGTCCGCTTCAGTTCACGCGCGATTGCTCGAACTTCAATGAATTTACTCCAGAGGCGTTCTTTCAGAATCCGATCACATACATGTGCGCGGTGTTCACCTACGATCAAATGACTCCCGGCGCACAATGGACTGCGCTCTGGTATCGCGATGGCAAGCTGGTTCACTACGAGACGATCCCATGGAATGGCGAGACTGGCGGCTTCGGATTTACCGAATGGGAAGCGCCTGCATTCGAGTGGCTGCCCGGCACCTACGAGGTGCAGGTCTTCGTCGGGCTGGAATGGAAAGTGGTGGGACAATTTCTCATCCAGGGCGACGCGCCCACGGTGATCCCCACGACCACTCCTTCACTGACACCCACACCCTCCCTCACAGCGACCCTTACGAACACCGCTACATCGACGCGCACCCCTACACCAACGCGAACTTTAAATCCCACAGGGACTTCCCCAGTAACCGTTAGTCCATAGCTTTACATTGCGCTGAGCGGAGAAGTACATTTAATATTAATAGAGGAAAATTTCTCATGACCCCAAAAGCTTTCCAGGATGACTATCCCGATGTTTTTGCCCACTGTTATGGATGTGGCAGACTCAACGAGCATGGACACCAGCTCAAAAGCTACTGGGACGGTGAAGAGTCAGTCTGTCACTTCCTGCCGAAGCCATATCACATCGCGATCCCGGGATATGTCTATGGCGGATTGCTCGCCTCCCTGATCGATTGTCACGGCACGGGGACCGCCTCCGCGGCGCTATACAAAGCCGCCAAGGAGCAGAGCCCAAATGCTGAACCGAACACACGGACCCTCACAGCCTCCCTTCACGTAGATTATCTCAAGCCGACGCCGCTCGGCATCGAACTCGAAGTGCGTGGCAAAGTGAAAGAACTCAAAGGCCGCAAAGTTGTCATCAAAGAATGGATCCTGGCTAATGGGGTGGTTACTGTGCGCGGGGAGGTGGTCGCGGTGCAGGTGCCAGAGTCCATGGTGGAAGAGTTGGTGAAGGGAAAGTGATCCGAAGGTCTTATCCGCCTTATATCAACCGATTTTGTAATCCCACACTACAGGTAAAAACTCCGATGTTTCCATGACATCGGAGTTTTTGTTATTTCTTCGCCGGTTTTGCCATTTCCTCTTTTACGGTGTGATACAAACTCTCCGCCTTCAACTCGCTCAACGCGTAACATGGGGCTTTTAAGTGGTTCGCCAGTTGTTGCGCGAGTCCCTGATCGAAGGCGGCATGTTCCATGTTGATGACGATGCTCTTGGTCTTCTCGTTCGCGATCAGCTCGGCAAAGCGGTAGGATTCCTCCTGGGGCGGCAATGCACCAATGGAAACATTGCCTGCGCCATCTGTTAATACAATAAGAAGTGGCTCGATATCGGGGTGATGGGTTTTTTCCTGCCGTAACACATCCGCCGCGAGGAACAAGCCCGCGGAGAGTGGCGTCTTTCCGCCGACGGGGATATCCATCAGTGCGCGTTGCGCGAGTTGTACGGAATTGGTTGGGGGTAAAACGAGAGTTGCACGGTCCTTTTGGAAGACGATCAACCCCACGCGGTCACGGCGTTGATACGCATCTGTGAGCAGGGAAAGGATCGCGCCTTTGGTCGCGTTCATCCGCTCTGCGACTGCCATGGACCACGAAGCATCCACCAAAAACAGAACGAGGTTTGCCACGCGCTTAACGCGTATCTTGCGCTGCAAGTCAGATAACTCGATTGCGAACGCAAGTGTCTTCCTTTTTTCTTCACGTTTCTTTTGGAACGGAGCCGCGGCGCGGAACGTCGCGTCGAAGGCAATATCATCCTTCTTTTCGCCGGCAGGACGAGCTTTAATATAGCGCCCGTGTTTGCGTTCGGTCCTGGTGAGCGAACGACGACCCGCGTGCTTGCGAGCCAATTTGTCGAGAGGCGTATTTAACTTGCGCGGCTGGAACTTTTCACCGGGCTTGACCTTTTGCCCCCCTTCCCACCAGTTGGCGCTGGTGTTGGCGAACACATCCTGCGGCATCTGCTCCGGCTTGCCCTCCTGCGGACCTTCCTCGCGCTCATCTTCGATTTTTAAGTTTTTTTTTCCTCGGCTTTACTCTGCTGCGACTCGGATTCTTCGTCCGCCTCACTCGGGACCGATTGACCCGCCAGCTGCTCAATACGTTCCTGCAGCTGTTCGGTGGTCATCTCGGCTTGCTGGAAGGGGGTCCGCTTGATGCGGTGAGGCAGCGCCAGCTCTGCAGCGAGGGCGATATCGTGATCGTTGATCTTCGTCCGCCCTTCGAACGCAGCCTGGGCGCGCGCGGCTTTGAGGATGACCAGGTCCGCGCGGTGACCGTCAACGTTTAATGATGCGGTCAACGCTGCGATCGAGAGCAGGTCCCGGCTGGTATGCGTGACCTGCCCGACGAGTTCACGCCCAAGTTCGATTTGCTGCGAGAGCTCTTCCTCTTTCGACAACCACTTCTTGCGGAATGCATCTGCGTCCTGCTCGAAAGCGAGATTGCGTTCCATGATCATGACGCGTTCGCGCGCTTCACGGATACCGACGATATCCACAGAGAGGGCGAAGCGGTCGAGCAATTGCGGGCGGAGTTCCCCTTCTTCCGGGTTCATCGTCCCGACAAGGATGAAGCGGGAAGGATGAGTAAAGGAAATGCCTTCGCGCTCGACCATATTCACCCCCATCGCAGCCGAGTCCAGGAGGACATCCACAACATGGTCATCGAGCAGGTTGACCTCGTCAATGTAAAGCAGACCGCGGTTGGCAGAGGCAAGCACACCTGGCTCAAAGTGACGTTCGCCTTTCTGAATGGCTTGTTCGATATCAAGGGTTCCCACCACGCGGTCTTCTGTCGCGGAGACGGGCAGGTTCACAAAGGATGTAGTTCTTACATGAGCAGGAATTTTTGATGCGCCATCAAAACGTTCCTTACATTCAGTACACCAGGTGGCAGGTCTATCAGGATCGCAGCCAAAACGACAGTCATCAACGACTGTCACACTGGGAAGCAAGGCTGCCAGGGCGCGTGCTGCTGTCGATTTGGCAGTTCCGCGTTCCCCACGGATCAAGACACCGCCAATGCGTGTGTCAACGGCGTTCAAAATGAGCGCGCGTCTCATGCGCTCCTGTCCTACAATTGCAGTGAAAGGAAAAATAGGTGGCATTTATCAACTCCGAGGAGTGATTATAACGCGTGATTGCACAATCCCCAAAGAACTATGCAGGAAGAATGAGTTTCTGATTAAGTAAAATTGACCTTTTGCAACGGTTTAATTACAAGGGTTGCAATCTTGCACAATCACCTGTATAATCCCATTTACATTTTCTTTCTCAACCGGAGTCTCAAGTGACAGATCAGAATCAGGCCCTGCCCGCTCAGGGGAGCGATGCTCATCAGCAGGGAGAACAATCAACGAATAACAACAATCAAACAATGGAGTCTTTGCTACAGGAGCAGGATCTAAACGTTGACTTGCCCCAATCAGGTGAGATACGTACCGGGATCATTGCGAGCATAAGTCCCAGCCAAATCCTTGTCAGTATCGGAGCTAAGTCTGAGGGCGTGGTTTCTGGTCGTGAATTGGAACAATTGACGGCTGAAGAGCGCGAAGCACTGGCGCTGGGTCAGGAAGTTCACGTGTATGTGCTCAACCCCGAAGATGCAAATGGCAATGTCGTCCTTTCCCTGAAACGCGCTCAGGAACAGATCGCCTGGGATAATGTTGAACGGTTAGTGACAAGCGACGAAGTGGTCGAAAGCCAGGTGATGGGCTTCAACAAAGGTGGATTGATCGTGGGCGTGGAAGGTTTGCGAGGATTTGTGCCTTCCTCTCAGGTCAGTGCCATGCGCCGCAGTCAGTCCACTGGCGATACCCCCGAACAACGCTGGCAGAAAATGATCGGTCAGCCGATCTCTGTACGTGTGATCGAGGTCGATCGCGAACGCCGGCGTCTGATCCTTTCTGAGCGTGCAGCCAGCACCGAGTCGCGTCAGTCCATCAAGGAACGTGTGATCGAAGAACTTGAGGAAGGCAAAGTATATACCGGGCGTGTGACGAGCCTTGCCAATTTCGGTGCGTTCATCAACATCAATGGCGCAGATGGCCTCGTCCACCTTTCCGAACTTTCATGGGACCACATCGATCATCCGCGTGAAGTATTGGAAGTGGGGCAGGAAGTCGATGTCAAGGTCATCAACGTGGATCGCGACAAGAAGCGCATTGGTCTTTCCGTCCGTGCGTTGCAGGAAGATCCGTGGAGATCACGAGTTGAAAAATACAGCGTGGGCCAGCTGGTCGAAGGTGTCATTACCCGCCTGACGAAGTTTGGCGCGTTTGCCCGCCTGGAGGGCGATATCGAAGGCTTGATCCATATCTCTGAGATTGCCGATCATCGCATCGAGCATCCCAAGGAGGTCCTCAAGGAAGGTGAAGTCAAGAGCCTGCGTGTCATCCGGATTGATCCTGACCAGCATCGGATTGGTTTGAGCCTCCGTAAAGTGGACTCCGCCGCCTTTGCAGATAAAGATTTCAAACTGCTCGCTGCAGAATATAGCCCGGATGAAGATTTCGAATCATTGGAACCTTCAGAATCCTCAGACCCGTCTGAACCTTCAGAAGATTCTCCAGGTGAATCAACTTCCGAGAATCCGGAAGTCTAAATTTCAAACAAGAACGTCCCGCCCCCCGGCGGGACGTTCTTTCACCGTTATGCCCCTGATCATTGATTCACATCAAGATATTGCGTGGAATATGCTTACCTACGGGCGCGACTATACGCGCTCTGTCCCTGAGACGCGTCGCCTGGAAGCCGGTACAGTGATTCCAGAACGCAACGGTGACTGCCTCGTTGGCTGGCCCGAATATCAGCGCGGTCAGGTTGCGACGGTCTTTGCGACCCTGTTCGCGACACCCGCGAGAAAGAAGGAAGAGGGGGATATCATCATCTATGCGGATTATGAGACGGCACACCGCCTCTACCGCGCGCAGATCGACGTTTACCGCAAACTCACCGATTCCCATCCTGATAAATTTCGCCTCATCGCCTCGACGAAGGAACTCGATTCCGTTATCGAACATTGGTCCAAGCCCGCATTAGACGGTGAAGGTCATCCTGTTGGGATGATCTATCTGATGGAAGGCGCGGATGGGATCCGCTCTCCACACGAGTTGGGCGATTGGTATGACCTGGGATTGCGGATCATTGGTCTCGCCTGGGCAGGGACGCGCTATTGTGGCGGCACCAGTGAGCCGGGTCCCTTGACGGATGATGGCCGTAAATTGATCTCCGCGATGTCGGATTACAACTTCATCCTTGATCTGAGTCATATGGATGAAGCCGCGGCGCTCGATTCTCTGGATCGCTATGAAGGTCCGGTCATGGCGACACATTCCAATTGCGCCGCGCTGATGAAGGGTTCAGAGACAAACCGTCATCTACCGGATCACGTTATCCGGGGTTTGATCGAACGCGATGGGGTCATTGGTCTTATTCCGCTGAATACTTTCCTCAAAGCGGGCTGGCTGCGCAAAAATGGAAGCCGCCGAGAAGAAGTGCCATTGGACGCGTTCATCGCACATATTGATCATATCTGTCAACTGGCGGGAAATGCCAACCACGCCGGCATCGGCTCGGATTTCGATGGCGGCTTTGGTCTGCAATCCATTCCCCCTGAACTTGATTCGATTGCCGATCTGCAAATCATCGCGTCCAAATTGATGGAGCGGGGATACAGTGAATCCGACGCGGCGAACGTCCTGGGTGGCAACTGGCTGAGATTCCTTCGAAAGCACCTGCCAGCATGAACCTTGAACCGGCGTTCCGCGTTTCTTATTTACGGATACGTTTCAGCCTGATCTGTGTTGTGGTTGGTTTATTTATATTCATTGTTGGAGCAAAGCCCAACTGGTTTGGTTGGGATAGAAGTCCCGTGGTTGGGTTTATACAGATCGCGATCTTCTTAATTGGACTGGCCCTGATCTGTATGGGCGGTTACGTTGGACTTTCCGCATTATGGGGCAAGGAGCAGCGCAGCATCATTGCCGACATCGGGTTGCGTTTGATCGGAACAGGATATGTGATCGCGGTCTTCACCGGCATGGCAGATGTGTTTGGAATGGGGTCACAGCCCCTGCCCGCCGTACCATACTTTGGTCCCTGGCAGGCCGGCGGAGTCTTGATCGGTCAATTTGTAATTGCAATGGGCTTACTGATGCTGATCCCGTATCATTTACATCTGAAGAAAGCGCCAAAATAAAAATTCCATGAACGGGGAAACTCTATATTGTTTCCGGTGCATCAGCCCATGGTCTCAAGAAAAGCTTGATCAGAAATGTGTTTGCTTCCAGTAATGCATTTCCGATTCTGGCAATCATCTTCTCCAGCCATATAGGTTCGGAGGATTCTCGTGGAATAATAATAAGGGAAATAGTAAACAGG
>DATKED010000254.1:0-13435 GCA_035512375.1 Anaerolineales bacterium | reverse complement strand
ATCCTGGCGCGCCTACTGGCAAAGAACGATTTTGGATTAATAGCGGTTGCTGCATTGGCTATCAATTACCTTTCGGTATTGAAGGATGTAGGTCTTGGGGCTGCGTTCATTCAGCGCAAGGGAGACGTACGAGACGCAGCCAACACCGTCTTTACGATCAACATAATTATCGGATTGATCTTATCAGCCCTGATCATTCCATTGGCGCCTTTGGTCGCAACATATTTTCGCGACCCTGAAGTCACTCTCGTTCTGCGTTGGATGGGAGTATCCTTTATTATCAATGCCCTTGGCTCAGTACATACGAATTGGCTTGTCCGTGAACTTGACTATCGTCGCAAACTGATTCCAGAGCTTGGAGGCGCGGTGACCAAAGGCGTGATTTCCATTGGGATGGCGCTTTTGGGTTACGGCGTCTGGTCATTAGTATTTGGACAAATTGCCGGTGCCATCGTCTCGGTTGTCTTAGTTTGGATCGTTGTTCCGTGGCGTCCACGACTCACGTTTGACCGACGGGTGGCGCGATCGTTAATGGGGTTTGGTGCCTCTGTGATGGCGATCGACATTATCAGTCAGATCACAGATAATATCGATTATGTGATTGTTGGACGTATCTTTGGATTAGTCCCATTGAGCATTTATACGCTGGCGTATCGATTACCAGAAATGCTCTTAATAGGCAACTTATGGGTGATGGCAGGTGTCGTTTTTCCGGCTTTTTCAACGATCCAAGATCGACCTAACGAATTGAAACGTGGATTCTTAGCCTCGGTTCGAATTGTCGATTTGATTACTGTACCGATAAGCTTGGGACTATTGATAGCAGCTACCCCGATTGTCAAAGTAGTGTTTGGCGACCAATGGCTAGATATCATACCCATTCTGAGAGTGCTTGCAATCTATGCTTGGGTTTATTCCCTGGGTTATCATGTTGGTGGTTTATACAAAGCAATCGGTCGTCCTGATATATCATTAAAACTCTCTCTCGTAACCCTGCTGGTCCTCATTCCATCGCTCTTGATAGGGGCGAAGTTCGGATTGGTCGGGATTGCAGTTGGACACCTTGTTGCTGTTTTAATTCGACGAATCACAAGTCTAGCTGTTGCAACTCGTTTCGTGAAGGTGTCTATGGTGGATATTTTCGGACAACTAAAGCCATCATTCATTTCCGCTCTGGTGATGACACCGATCACCCTAGTAGTTTTGAATTTGACCCTAAGCCTGCATCCGTTTTTGCAGTTGACTTTCGTTGTACTATCAGGAGCCGCCAGCTATCTTTTCATGCTATGGTGGATAGAAAGAGAAAACTTAGTCGCGCTGTTTCGCATGATTAAGGTTTTATAGGCATCAATTCAAAATGGACGAAACCAATTGTTATTACACTTTTATTTGCGGGCTTTCTTGGGAAGTTGATTTGGATTGGATCGGTCCGATCATCGAGTAAACCATGCAATCTCATCTGCAGCACATCCAGCCTCTTCAGCCCCAGGCTTTTAATTACAGCCTCGACTGGCGTTTTTTGCTGCCAATCACAGACATGGGGAAACTCCTCATCGCTTTCGAGGACGATACTGCTTTCAGCCGGACTTTGGAGCACATCGGGGTTTCTCTGCCCAATCAGCTTTCCTTTCCAGATTTTCCGCAAAAGAAAAAGAGCCAGGCCCATGCGTTGGTGCTTCCCTTTGGTCTATCGGCGCGCTGGGTGGGCGCGCATCCGGTGGATCAAATCGAGTTGTATCGCTCCATTCGGGGCTGGATCGACCCCGGCGGTTACGTTTTGGTCGGATTTAACAACTCCTGGTATTCTCTGCCCGGCGCCCATTCCAAATATCATCCTTCCACGCCCCAACGTGTTGCTGACCAATTGCATAATGCTGGGTTCAAGTCCATTGAAATTTTTGGGGCAATTCCAAAATTGAGCATTCCCGAGTACATCTTCCACCTGGAACCTCAGGCTGTCTATTTTGCCTTGCGCCATCGTTTCAGACGCAAGCCGGTCGTCTTAAATGTCTTGCGGTCCCTTTCCCGTATATCAGCCTGGACCAGCATTCCGTCTTTTCTACCCTGTTATTTCGCAGTTGCGGTGGCTTGAAGTGCGATGAATTCATTCGTGGATGATCTTTCCACCTTTGCGCTCTCTCTGGGTGAGAGAGGCCAAAAACTCTTTTCGTCACCTTTGCACTGGATGATGCTTTCCAATGGGGACGCCGACTTTCATGATAATGTCATTTTCTTTGGCTTCAGCGATAGTCATAACTATCCGGTATTGGTTGCAAAAGTGCCTCGCTTAGTCGAAAATGGCTGGATGTTAAAAACGGAATACGATCATTTGGTGGAGTTGTGGAACTGCATTGGCGAAAAGGCGTCACACTATGTTCCCAAGCCTATCGCCCTGACTACTTTGCAGGAATGGCCCGTATTGATGATCTCATTTATTCCGGGCGAGAGTCTGACGCGGCTGTCCCGCAGGTCGTTTTGGGCGAACAGCAACCAGGTTACGGCGTTGGCAAGAGAGGCGGCGCGCTCGTTGCGCGATCTCAATCGTCTGACAGAAAGTCCGATTGCGCCTGGTAAATCTCTGGCTCCCGATTTCTCAGAAAAGGCAGATAAGTTCAGAGAACTGTTTCAGATGACCCCAGCGGAAGATGCGGTCCTGTCTGATCTGGTGAAAACCGTGCGAGGTCGTGCTGGAGCAGCCAGTCACAGAGTTATGCTCCAGGGTGACTTCTGGCATGGAAACATGATCCGTGATGAAACGAGTGGTGCGCTAAAGCTCATTGATTGGCAGTTTGCACGCTGGTCCGTGGATGTCAGCATGGATCTATATTTCTTCCTGCTGGCCGGCGCCCTCTTCGCGTCAGGAGATGGGTCAGTGGAGCAGCGTGCTAGCGATGCTTTCGGTCTATTGAATAACTGGCGTACAAAAGTTATTCCTGAATATTTATCAACGTATGGAACTCCCGATCATTACGTGTTGCTTCCTCAGAAGGAAGGCATGATGATGTGCTGTGTGGAAAAGGCGGTTCGATCTGCACTTGAATTTGGTTACAGCCATTCGGATGATCTTATGTGGCGATATCTTTTCGCAGAACTGCTGAATTGGCAGGATGAAAAATTGATCTGAGGTGAAGGACAGAATTTTGGGTATCGTAAATCGACCTGCACATCAATACAAAATCGCTTATCTCATTGATGGCTTGAGCATGGGCGGCGCCGAACGACTCATGGTGCCCATGCTCAAGCATCTCAGCCGTACGGATTTTGATGCTTACGTTTGCGCGCTTCAGTCCAAGGATGGCAACCCAATGGCGGACGAAATTCGCGCGCTTGGGATTCCTGTTGATTGCCTGAATATCAGGCATTTGCGTGATCTGAATGCCCTGCCTCGCGTGATCAATTATCTTAAACGGATTGGCGCTGACCTTGTCCATACACAGCTTGAAGTTGCCAATATTCTGGGGAATATTTCAGCAAAATTATTACGATTACCCAGTGTGTGCACGATCCATGTGATGCCTTCATTAAATGTAAAGACGAAGACGAAGTTGCATCAAAAAGTGGAATGGTTTGCCTTGCGCCATTTCTGTGATCGTGTCATCTCGGTTTCAGAGGAAGCCGCGCAGCACCACATTGACATAAGCGGCGCTGCTTCCGATCAAGTGATTACCGTTTATAACGGCATTGATTTATCGCACTTCGTGAGCATGGATCACGAGCGTGAACGGATCAATGTTCGTACCGAGTTTGGAATTCCAGCCGATGCAAACCTCCTGACAACCGTTGCTGTTCTGCGGCCCCAAAAAGGAATCCAGTTTATGATACAAGCCTTGCCCGCGATCCTGGCTTCAAATCCTGATACCTATTATCTGATCGTCGGAAGTGGGACACACCAAAAGGTATTGTTGGAAGCAGCGGATAAAGTGCATGTGACCGAGCGGGTGCTTTTTGCCGGCATGCGCAAAGATGTGCCGCGGCTTCTGGCTGCCAGCGATGTATTTGTCCTGCCAACGCTGACAGAGGCTTTGCCGACTGTGCTGGCAGAAGCGATGGCAGCCGGATTACCGATCATCGCGAGCCGGGTAGGGGGAATCCCCGAAATGGTCACCGATGGTCAGAACGGTTGCCTGGTTAAGCCGGAAGATCCGGAAGATTTGGTGGACGCCTGCAATAGACTGCTGAGCGACCCTGAAAAACGCGCGTCAATGGGCACTCAGGGTTGGGAGATTGTCCAGCATAAGTTCAATATCGAACGGCAAGTTGACCAATTGAAGGAACTTTATTTAGACCACTTACAGGGCTATGGAAAATAAACTTCGTCTGGTCTTTGTGGAACCCAATGGCAGTGGCGGACTGATCCACTATACCTATCAGCTATGCACTGCCCTGGCTGATGAAGGTGTGGATGTCATATTGGTCACCGGGAAAGAGTATGAGCTGGCTCATCTGCCGCATAATTTTCATGTCAATAACATGCTCGATCTGTGGAGTTTGTTCGATCCGCAGGTAGTCCAAAATATCAATGCAGGTTCATGGCAACGGCGGTGGCAAAAGATCCGCCGGACAGCGAGACGTGGGGAAAGAGCGATTCGCCTGATCTCGGCTTGGGTGCAGCTTACCCGTTACCTGACGGAACTCAAGCCTGATATTGTCCAGTTCTCCAAGATCAATTTTCCGTTTGAAGCCATTTTCCTGGCGCAAATGCGCCGCCGCGGCTTAATCCTCACGCAGATCTGCCATGAGTTCGAACTGCGTGAAAGCCATCGCGGACCTCTCTCATCCCTGGTTATGCGCGCGTATTCCGATATTTACAGAAGCTTTTCTGCCATATTTTTCCATGCCAGGGAAAACTGTGAGAAGTTTTTGTCTCTGTTCCCTTTTGTTCAAAGGGAAAAAACGCACATCATTCCTCATGGGAATTCAGGCTGGTTGCTCAAACATTTCCCTCCAACGCATGATTTGAGTGTGGTCCGGCAGCGTTATGGACTGGGGCCTGGGCAGCCTATCGTCTTGTTTTTCGGACTGCTGTCTCCCAGCAAAGGTATTGAAGACCTAATCGAGGCGTTTCATCTCGTTCGGCAATCCTGCGACGCGAAGCTCTTGATCGCTGGCTATCCAACAAAACACATTAAGATGGACGAGCTAAAAGCGAAGATTGCAGAACGAAACCTTGCTGAACATGTGATTCTCGACCTGCGTTACATTCCCCTGGAAGAGGTGGCTGCCCTCATGGGGCTGGCGGCAGTCGCGGTCTACCCGTATCGAAGCAGCACACAGAGCGGCGCGTTGCAAGTCGCTTATACGTTTGGGCGTCCTGTTGTGGCCACAAATGTGGGTGGTTTGCCGGAAGCGGTTGAAGATGAGCGGAGTGGATTCCTGGTTCCCGCGTGCTCGCCTCCGGGACTGGCCGCTGGGATCCTGAAACTGGTCACTAATCCTGAGTTAGCAAATGTTATGGGGGAATATTCTCGTCACTTGTCTGAGACGCGCTTTAGCTGGAGATCCATCGCAAAGCAGATCATCAAAGTGTACGATCGGCTTCTTGAAAGGGAATCAGTTTGATCGGTAGCGATTGATGGGACTCAGGAGCATGGCATACTCTGAAACGGAATGCTTGTGAGAGATGAAGATACGCCGGATGGCATAGGGATTCCGTTTCACTTCGGCCTGTGAGCTGGGTCCGTTTAATAGAGTGAACGCGGCCCGAATACCGGAGTCTGCAACAATCTTTTCGATCCTGTCGTTCAGATCAGATGGTTGACCGTTCGGGTAGGCAAATCCCAATACCGATTCCCCAAGTTCCTTTTCGATTCTGGATTTTGATCCCTCCACCTCTTCACGAACCTGCTCCAGCGGAACGCGAGTCAGGATCGGATGATGCATCGTGTGGGCGCCAAATTCTATTCCATCTTTGCACATCTCTCTCACTTGATCCCAGCCCATCATCAATTTTCGAAAGAATCCTTCAGGAACAGCAACTCCCAATGATTCTGGCAGGCGTTGTACATGGAATTCCTTTTCGGCTTGAGGTAAGGTTTTCATGGACTCGATCCAGTTCTTGCTCACCCGGTCAAGTTGTTCCCGGCCTGGCCAATGTACAATCCTTCCATCCGGGAAGGTCAAATGATCCCGTTGCGTGTGAGAAAAACAATAAGCCGCCATATCCCAATAAAATGGGGCATCCGTGCCGATATGCTCTGTTGTTAGAAAGATCAAAGCAGGGAAGTTGTGCCTACGCAGGATCGGAAAGGCAGATGTGTAATTATCGAGATAGCCATCATCAAAGGTGATCAATGCCGCATAAGGCGGGAGATCTTTGTGACCATCCAGCCACTCGACGATATCTTTCAGAGAGACCACATTGAACCATTTCGCCAAATACTCCACCTGGTGATGGAAGTCACCAGGAGTCGCGCTGACGTTGGGCTTAAAAGAGTCAAAATCCTGTCGGTTGGGATCGTCGATGCGATGATAATTTACCACGGTCAGCGATCTTGCCCACAAGCCGCGCCCGGCTCGAATTAATCCTGTTTTATAAGCGAGCTTGATTATTTTGTTTTTGAAAGACGAACGCGACCGTAAATCAGATTGACGGGTATACATTTACTTCCCTCGTGCCTCATGCCTGCGTAGGGCTTTTTCATAAGCTGCCCAGGTAGCGTCGATCTGGGATTTGGGATTGAACATTTCACGAATCCTTTGCTGAGCGTTCTGTCCGAGCATTTGGGCATAATCACGATCCAGAGCCAGCCTGACAAAGCCTTGCGCCAGTGCCGCCGGATCACAGAGAGGCACAAGAAATGCATGTTGCTCATGTGTCACCAGTTCCGGGATGCCCCCCGCACCGGAAGCCAGAATGGGACGCGCCAACGCGGCTGCTTCGAGAAGTGCAATGGGTGTGCCCTCATATCGGGACGGCATCACAAAAATATCGCTGGATTTCAGGATCGATAGCACATTTTGACGGTCATAGTACCCAACCAGGCGAACACGTCCCGCCAAACCGGCTGCTCGAATCTGCTTTGACAACTCTTCTTTATCTTCCCCCTCTCCAATGATCAGGCAAAATAATTCAGGAACCTGTGATGCTATTTTCTGAAATGCCTCAATTAATATATCGAATCCCTTTTGTGGTACCAGACGCCCGATTCCCGTGCAAACGATTGATTGCGGGGGCAGATCAAATTGTTTTTTCAGCACATCCTTATTACCAGGGATGCTGGAAATCTCCAAATCAATCGTGTTGTAAATCAGCTCAATGGCATCTTCTGCTATGCCGGAACTCAGGAGCATTTGCCGATCTTTTTCAGAGACTGTGATATACAGGTCAAGGCTCTGGTTTGTCAATAACTCAAGCGATGTGTAAACCCTGCCTTTGAGGATCGTTGTGCTGTGTTCGTGCGCATACCAACTGTTTAGTGTGGAGACAAGAGCAGTTTTGGTGATCATCGCTGCGAGGTTTGCCCAGAACTTGGATTGAATATTCTGACTATCCAGAATGTTGTACCCTTCACGGCGGATGACTTGAATAAGGCGAAATAACAGCCGAGGGTCAGCCTTGTGAGCGGCTACTACATGTACTGGCAAGCCAAGGTGCGCGGCTTGTTTTGTAATGACTCCTGACTCCAGACCAGCCAATGCTACTGTTCCGGGCTTGGCGCGGGTCATCAAGGAAAGGATACGTGAGTTGGAGCCGCCATAATTTTTCGAAAGATCTACGATCAGTGCTTTGGGAGAGTTGGACATGTGTAAAAATTCCTCGGGTTAAATAAATGCTGATAATTTCCCTGAATTCGTTCTAAGAAGTCAGGTACCTGTTTTCGGATGAGCCGAACCTTTAATGGAGATCGTGATTGGAAATGGCTCGAGATAAGATTTTCATCCCCCCTTCGCGGTCAACGTCGGCTTGCCTGGTGCCAAAGGACGGTACGTTTTCCGGAAACAAAGTTGGCAAGGCCCATGACCCCGGCGAAGTTAGTGGCGCATAAATAATAGGGGAGCATCAAAATTTTCACGACCCTTGATTTCTTTGTAAGCTTTCCGAAGATAAGCTTTCCTGCTGCCGCCATACCGTAGAAGGTCCCTTGAACCACAAGTGCTGCTGCCATAAATGATGACCAGAGCGATGGGGATGATGTGGTCAAAACAAAGAGGATGTTCGACAATAAAGCGATGATCATCAGATGGGGGATCGCCAGGCGCAGAAATTTGTGAGATATAACTTCAAAGCGCAGCAGGAATGGCAGGTGAGGCAGGTACTCTTTGCTCATTGTGATGATCTGGTAGCGTCCTGCGGTCAACCGGCTGCGACGTTTCATTTCATCGCTTATGGAACTGGTTGGTCGTTCCCAGACGATGGCTTTTGGCTCCGATATCACGCGGTAACCCTGGCGCATGATTGACATGGCCAGATAAAAATCATCCAGGATCACGTGCGTCGGGATGGGCTGCATGAGTTTGCGCCGCAAAGCCATAAAATGACCTGTGGCTGCAACCGTGGAGTGGATATCACTTTCACTCTGGCGGATCCGCGCTTCATAGCGCCAGTAAAGACCACCGGATTCGCCCGTGCCAGCCTCGGAGTGGATCATCCGGGTTTGCGCAATAACACAACCCACAGTCTCATCAGCAAAGTTCGCGACCAATTCACGCAGCGCATCCTGATTTGGAAGGATATCTGCATCGGCGATAACGAAGATCTCTCCGGTCGCCAGTTGTAGTGCGCGGTTGAGACCACCTACTTTACCTGATCTGGTTGTTCCCTGGCTCAGTTCAACCCGCTCAGTTGCATAGGTCTTCACAATTTCAACTGTACGATCCTCCGAAGCGTCGTCACATATCAGGATTTGAAGACGATCCCGGGGATAATCCAATTCGAGCGTGTTTTCAATTTTCTCTTTGATGACAAGTTCTTCGTTAAAAGTTGGAATGACGATTGTAACTGGAGGTGAGATTATCTTCTTCAGGATGGGACGCCGAAAAAAATTTGCCAGACTGATGATAATCAATGGATATCCCCCATACACGTAGGCAAGTAATGTTACACAAAAAACAAAAACGACTAATAATAATATCAAGAGCGGAGTCATCATGATTGGAATTATATTAAAAGTTGGACTGAGGAGAATTCAATCCTGTGCAAAATTGTAACATGAAGTAATCATCCAACTATTCCGTTCAGGAATTTGCCATGGAGATGAGACTTTCTCTTGGGGTATAGGACGGTGTTGTTGGCTGAATCGTGGAATTACTGCTTGCATGGCGATAAGATAGCCAGCAGCTCACCCTGGAAGCACCTGGACTTCCATCGATTTGGTTGGTCACTGCTGCCGTTGGTAGGGTAATTCCCCACCGATAGAGAGTTGTATCCTTTTGGGATCTTGAGCGTCTTGTGTATCAACCTGCCAGCGCCAATAAGAGCCTGAAAAGATCCTTTTGGTAGTCCATGGCGAGTAAATTCTTAATTTTGGCTCCAATGATGCTCTCTTCGTTGTAAACTGCAATAGGAGGTCCCCAGACCCAGAGTGTTTCTGATTTATAAGAGAGTTTCGTAAGAAGAAGTATTAGAAGTGGATAGCCGAACGGCGCATCAAGATACCCCCAACGATACCCTCAAGATAAGGCTATGGATATGGAGTTTAGAAATTGCACTTTCCATATAATAGCCCCTTGCCTAAATACCAAAGGCTGTTAATGACCGATGGTATCCTGACAATAGTTGCAAACTGTAGTACAAAGTAATCAACCAAATATTCAAATGGAGATTGTTCTATGGAGATGAAATTTTATCTCAGGATCATTAGACGAGGCTGGTGGCTCATCCTCATTGCAGCCCTTGTGGCTGTTAACTTATCCCTTGTATATTCGTATTATCTGATAAGACCCACCTATGAAGCTGTGGCTCGGTTTATTGTGAGCCCGAACCTTCAAAATATTGAAAGCAGAGACCTGATCAACAGCCTGGAGGCACTGGATAAACGATCGATTATTTCGACCTATGCCGAAGTCCTCAACAGTCACGACATCATTAGTAGAACTTTGGACCCGCTAAACATGGAGCTGGCGCAATTTAGTGCGTATAACACCTTCGTCACAGTCCTGCCTGAGGCGAATATTATAAGGTTTAGTGTACAGGGTCCCGATCCCCAAGTAGCTGCTCTGTTGGCAAACGGGATTGGTCAAAATGCAATTGATTTTATTAGTAACTTGTATGTTATCTACAACATCGAATTCCTGGATCAAGCGCTTGTTCCTGATGAACCGATCGAGCCCAAACCTGCTCAGAATGCTGGCCTGGCATTGCTGGTCGGGCTGGTTGTCGGTGTTGGTTTGGCAATTTTCCGAGATCAGCTGGCGTCCACGCTTGACCGGCTGGGTGAACGTAACAGGCTCGATTACGAATCGCTTGCCTATTCCCGACCTTATTTTGAGAGAAGGATACGTCAGGAGATCGGCAGCGATCCTGATAGTGTTCTTACTTTTGGGATTCTCCATCTGAATGGAATTCAGCATTTCTATGATTCTCTGCCCCAGGCCTATGTCAACAAAGTGATGCGGCATGTAGCGGAAACCCTCAAGTATCAGCTGCGCGGCAATGACATCGTTGGCAGGTGGTCCAACCTGCAGTTTAGCGTTCTGTTACCCTCAACAGATGGGACTTCAGCGGAAGGCAGAATGGCGCGTATCCGCGAAGTTCTGGACCAACCTTTTTCGCTGGAAGCAGACGGCGAAACGGATGTTTTGCTGGATCTGCGAATTGGCTTGGCAGACCGTCAAGGTGGAGAATCGCTGAACTCATTAATTGAACAGGCAGAAAAAGCTCTGGATGTTGCCATGCAGTCCAATGGAAAAGTATCCCTGTACAAGATACGTCCATTTGGCTAAGCCCCTTGATCGTTGTCTTTAGGATTAGATGAAAGTGCCCAAGAAGGAAGCGCTGTAATGAAAAACAAAATAATTTCGTTTATTATTTTGCTCGGCTTGCTATTCGGAAACCATCTTAATGTTTCTGCACGGACGTGGAGCGAGTCGGGTATTAATGAACAGAAAACCTTTATTGAGATTGGTACGAATGAAGCATCTGTGACCTTTGCTGAGCTGGGATTTCTGGGGACGAGCCTGGTCAGTCCTTATGACGCGACACAAGTATTATTCAGTGTCCCACCGAACTGGCAGCTTACCGCCGGTGGAACAGTTCAATTGGATTATGAAGTTACCTTAAGTGGTGCCGATGTCGGTCTGGTGGGAACGGATCAAAATCCTTATGGCGGTTCGCTATCTGTGAGCTTTAACAGTCAGTTGGTGGGTACCATTGAATTGAGAGATTTGGGAGCCCAAACCATGGAGTTCGAATTGCCGCCCGATGCTCTGACGTCGGTGCGCCAGGATGGCAGGCATCAGTTGAATATTTCACTCGGTGCGCAATTCAGTTGTCTTTACAATATTCGTGCCGTAGTCGTCATTCAACCCACATCCATCCTAAATCTTCAATTTGAAGTATCCTCTCCTGAGTTAAACCTTTCCCGTTTGCCGGCTCCTTTTTATCTGCGCAATGCCCTGGTTCCGGACCGAACGTTGCTGGTCGTGCCGAACGATCCTGATATCGAGGAACTGAAAGCCGCGCTAAATGTTATGGCTGGATTTGGATCGATCATTGGCTCCGACTACGATATTGGGCTGGTCACGGCAGGGGAACTTACGGATGAGAGCCTGGGCTCGGGCAATTTGATCTTTGTTGGCAGGCCAGAGCAATTTGATCCTTTGGACAATGTCAGTTTTCCTCTCGCGGTAGAGAACAAGCAATTTGCGAATCTCCCGCCCGAATCGGAAATAGATGGTGTCATCGAAATGGCAATATCTCCATGGAATGAGAGCAAGGTAGTAATGTATGTGGGTGGGAATACCACGGAGGCTGTATTGAAGGCGGCACAGGCGGTCAGTTCTGGAAGGATCCTCATTTACGAGAATCCTGCGCTTGCTTATGTGGCGAATGTGCAATTGCTCACCGATGCCCTCCCGGTGATCGAAAATTTCACCCTGCAGAGTTTAGGCTATGAAATTGAGACTTTGAGTGGTATCGGTGTCGATAGTGTTCAATATTCGTTCAATGCATCGAAAGAGCAACTTAGGGCAACCGATGCTTATATTGACCTGTTGTACTATCACTCAGGGTTGCTTGACTATGGATCCTCTTCATTCACTATTGAACTGAACAACCAGGTGATCTCGAGTGTTGCCTTTTCCAAGGAAACGGAACAACTGACGACATTGCAGATTAAGATTCCCACAGGCATCCTGCGGTTTGGGGAGAATCGCCTGTCAATCAGTGCCAGGCTACTTCCCACCACCTCCTGTGACTCGACTGGATTTTCTGACCCCTGGCTTACGATCTCTGACCAGACCAGGATTCACTTGCCAGCCTCGATTGATGGAGACCCGGATTCTCCCTCCCTGCTTGACTTAAAATTCTACCCTGGTCTTTTCATGACCCACAGTGATCTCGGTGACGTGGCTTTTGTCCTGCCCAGATCCGATCCATCCACCTGGAAAGTCGCAGGTCAGATGTCCTATAGTTTTGGAGATACTGCGGATCCGTTGATCTCAAACCTGGAGGCCGTTTTTGCGGATGATGTTTCCCAACAGGTGCTCGCCGAGAATTCACTGATCATCATCGGAAAGTCGAGTACGATTCCATTGCTCTCAGAGATAAATAACCAACTTCCGGCGCCTTTTGATTTTGCAAGTGACACGGCCAGTGAGAGCAATATGCAAATTGTATATCGAGTTCCCGCTGGAATGAGCGTGGGATATTTGGAATTGCTGAATTCGCCCTACAATGAAGAAAAGCCCATCCTGGTGTTGGCGGGAAACACTGATGAGGGCGTAGTCCTGGCCGGCAATGCGTTGCTGCAAAGAGAGTTGAGAAGTCAACTGAACGGTGTGTTTGCGGTCACCAATGGATCACAGATCGCAACGGGCAGCGCTTCATCACCCTTCTCCATAGTGGGGACGCTTGTTCCTCCGGGTGAGGCAGTTGTGACCACACTTGTTCCCGCATCTTCCACGGCTCCTGTTCCCGCTAATGCGCCTGCCTGGTTGATCCCGATCCTTATTGCTTCGGCAATCGCGATCCTGTTGATTATTGCTCTGGTGATCATCAGTGCGTTATCGAGGAAACGTGACGAGACAGCGATGGCATTTACCCCAAATAAAACAAATGGTAATTCACATTCGAAACCTGATGAAAACGAGTAATCTCGTAAGTCGATAGACGCTTGATAAAAACAGGAGCATCTATTTGATGCTCCTGTTTTTATACCTTTGTGGATGGCGTTCTATGTATATTCTTCAGCCGCTGCTCCTAAGATTTCAAAACCGATCATGATCGTATTTGTCAATGATACTTGATCGATTGGCGTTCCTCTTTCCATTTGTTCCA
>DATKED010000253.1:0-6231 GCA_035512375.1 Anaerolineales bacterium | reverse complement strand
CCGTGCATGCGGAACCTGTGCAGGTAGTGAAAAAGAATCCGTAAACCCCCGTTATTGCCCGTTCATTTTCTTTAGATACTGGTGTATTTTTTCCACTGCTTCATCGTGGGTTGAATACGACACCATCGTCAACTTTGAATCGGGGTTGCCGCTGATCATCTTCGATACTTTTCTCCCATCCTGATGCAGGACAAGCACAGGCTTTCCCAGACCCAACGCATACCCGATTTCATACCCAACACCGTGCGACGGCACGCTGACCTCCGCGATCAGCACATCGCAGGCGCGGATCCAAGTCGTATCGCGCGCGTACACCGCCTGCGGACTGATTTCCGCCTCCTTCGCCCCCGCGCTTGATTCTGTCAGGTGAGCGTTCGGCACCTCATGCCCGTCACCTGTGATTGTGGGGCAAACGCGAGAGGATCGAGTCTTTCGGTTTCCGCTGGGCAGGCTCGGGGTCGGTTCCGGTGCGCATGCTGTCCAGTTCAGAACTGAACCGGAGCCAATCATCTACAAGGATCACAAGGTGCAGGGTCTTGTCCTTGAAGAAGAATCGTGAAAGGAACAACCGCAGGACGTTTCGCGGGATCGGGTATCCGGTCAATTCGATCACGATCGCGGTCTTGGTGGAAAGAGGCGAGAAGATATCCTGCATCCATCCGGACATGCTTTTGGGCGGGAACAACTGGCGCATCTCGGTGGTAACAGTCTTGCGGATGCGCTTGTAGGAAATGTTCATGCGCAGGAACGGCGTGACAAGTCTCAAATGATCGCTGCGCGGCTGGACGTATGCCATGAAGCGGATCACAAAAAAGAAGACCCCCACAAAAACAGCCAATCCGCCGATGGCGGCATACACTTTCCAGTCCGGAAGGAATTTACCGAGGGGGGTGATATATTCGCTGTAGGCCAGAGCGAACAAGCCGAGCCCCATGAAGATCATCGCGAACCACCAGCGGCTGACGATGTGACGATATATGATTAATGGATGTCTTCTGCCTGCCCGACGAGCCATCGATCAATCGTCCTCATTCATCTGAATCGAAAGCCCGTCTCCCTCGCCTGCTTCATCCATCCCGCCATGCAATTGACTGCTCAGTTTGCGGATCGCCTGGCTCAGGTCCTCGCCGCGCAGGCTGAAGGTGACGTCGCCGCGCGTCTTTTCGATGATGCCGCGCGCCAGATCGGTCTGGCGGCGCAGACCGTTGGTGATCGCGTCGGGATAGTCGATCGTCACGAGAACGGAGTAGATCTCATCCATGTAGCCGAGCAGGCGTTCAGCCTCCTGCGAATACCCGTGGCGGAGGATGTCCAGCGTTCGCCGCCGCAGTTCACCGACCACCTCCGCCAGCCCGTTGAGATAGGTGGCGTTCTCAACGCCAAGTTCCGCGGGTGTGAGGAGCGGCTGCTTTTGGATCAACGCGCAGGTGACCATGGCTTCCACAAACTCCTTCAATGAGTCCTGGGTGTAGCCCGCGTAATACAGGTCGGGGTGTCCTGCCAGATCGCCGCGTAGTTTGTTTGCAAGGGTGTGCGCCTCGTCGAGATGTTCCTGCATGCCCTCCTTGTCGTCGCGGTGCACCGCGCGGATGGCAAGCGAGCAGGCGCGCGTGAGCTGACGGGTGAGACCCAGCGCCTCGTCGCGCATTTTGGTGCGCAGGTCGAAGCTTTTGCGGATCTCGTCGGCGATCTGTTCGAGCTTGTGCATTGCTATTCCTTCGTTGGTTCGGGCGGCTGCAGGTTGCGGAAGAGGTTGTCGGCAAGCGAATTGCCCGGCACCTTGATCTCGCCGAACGCGGTTTCGTAACGCGCCAGGTTTTCAGCGAGTGCGCGCATGAGCAGTTTCGCGCTGAACGGAGTCATCACCATCCGGGCGTTGATCGTTGCCATCGTCTCACCGGGAAACATACGCCCAAAGTCGATGATGTATTCGGTGGGCGAGTGCGTGATGCGCGCGAGGTTGGTGAAGAGAGGTTCCATCCCTTCGCGTAAGTGTATTTTGGGCCCCGGAGGAGGAGTGGGTGCGGGTTGTGCAGGTGTGGTCATGATATCTTATTGTCCGTGTTTATCCGCAGTTGCACTGCAGGACCGGACGCAGTGCAACTGCATCCGGAACAAAACCACTAGAACGGAATGTCGTCTTCGGCGGGCAATTCGGCGTGTTCCATGCCGCCTGCCATTGGGGCGTCGCCCCCGCCTTCGCCGCGGGTCGACAAAAATCGGACGGTACCAGCCGTCACTTCGAAGGAGGCGCCGGAGGAGCCGTCTGACTTTTGCCAGATGCGCGGTCCGCCTGTGTTTTTATCGGGGGTCAGCCGTCCCTCCACCAGGACTTTCATGCCTTTCTTTACATAGGTGTTGCAGACCTCCGCCTGCTTGCCCCAGGTGGTGACGCGGAACCAGATCGTTTCCTTGACCTGTTCGCCGTTGCCTGTGGTGTACTGGCGGTTGGTGGCAACCGAAAAGGATGTGACTGCCTGACCCGAAGGTGTGTAGCGCATTTCCGGGTCCTTGCCGACGTTGCCGACGATTAACAGTGTGTGAAACATAGTTGCTCCTAGGTGTGTGTGAAACGTCGCTATACGACGTTGACAAAATTTCGAATCCCTTGTATTTTACTCTAAAGGAGGAGGTTTTTTGATATGATTGCCTTATGTCAAAAACTTTTTATTTTGTGGCAATTTATCGAACAAACTTTGTCAAAAGAGGCCGTGCAAAATTGGTATTTTCTTCTACAAAAATAGAATTTGTTTCCAGTTCCAGAACATATCAAATTCCGATTCAGAAGGCATTTAAATTTCCCGATTATGAAGAAAGAACCATCGTAAAGGCTACTGAATTAAAACTCGACGAAGGTCAGACATATGTGGAAATAATGACACAAACTTCTCTAACCGACCCACAGCTAGCACAAGACCTATGCGAGAAAAATGTGGACAATTCGGCAACATTACTTGCTACGATATACGGGCCCTATTTTTTAGATTCGTTGGTATATCGAGGGTGGCTTATCAAAGATGGGTGGGGGATTTTACATAGTTGGATCCAACCCACAAACCAGCCAAAAATCAACATAAGGGAAAAAGGTCTTTCTGATATGTTGAACGTTGCGAATACAAAAATCGGCCAAGGGGACGATATTTCTGCCAGATTCCCCCTGATGGCAAAATTTTTTGCGAAATCCTTGTTGTATAGCATGAGCGAGGAGAAATTTTTGCTGCTTTGGACCATACTTGAAATATATCCCATGAAGAGTACGAGTAATATTAAACCCATTAGTGATTGTTTGTCAAAAATCCTCAATTTAGATGCCGATACCATCAAAGAAAAATTAGAAATAGGAAAACTTTATGGTTTGAGATCGTCATTGGTTCATGATGGGATATTTGATGTTGATATGGAAACTATTGAGAAAGCTTATGACAACGATGTAAATTTAGGTCGTTTTCGACACAAATCCGAGATTTTAGGGAAACTCGAATGTATCGTTCACGAAGTACTCAGATCTATATGCGGCTTGCCTTATAGTGGCTCGCTCGACAGATATCTTGAATAGAATTAATCATGACGATTACCTACCGCAGTGGAACGATCGAAGATTCATTCGCAGTTTTTCAGATCTTCATCAAAGCCATCTCCGATTACGGCGAGCGCACGAACGTGATGGCGATCACGGGCGGCAACGACCCGGAGGTGTTGAAGTCGCTCTGGCAGAGACGCCAGCCAATGTTCGAGTTCCTCGCGCGGATCTCTTCACAGTTTTGGGTGGCGGAGGAGGACGGTGAGATCGTCGCGTATGCGCGTTCGATCGAGCACGACGGCTTGCAGGAACTGACCGAATTCTTCGTATCGCCGGGTCGTCAATCGGGAGGGCTGGGTCGTGAACTATTGACTCGCGCCTTCCCTGACGCGGGAGCGCGCCTGCGCACGATCATCGCGACCTTCGACGAGCGCGCCCTGTCTCGCTATTTGAAGGCGGGCGTGTACGGACGATTCCCGATCAAATATTTCTACCGCACTGCCGAACGTGTGGGTGTGGAGACCGATCTCACCTTCGAGCCGTTGCAAATTTCATTGCATCTCAAAGCCATCAATTACATCGATAAAAGGATCATCGGTCATTCACGCGGCATCGTCCACGAGTGGATCGCGTCTACGCGGGAAGGGTTTGTGTACAAACGCAATGGGAGAATTGCCGGCTATGGGTACACCGGCCCGAGCACGGGTCCGTTTGCCCTGCTCGATGAAAACGACTTCCCTGCTGTGCTGGCTCATGCTGAAAGTTTGATGGCTGAAAAAGGCGGCGACTTTGGCGTGGAGGTTCCACTGATCAACAAAAAAGCGATCCACCATCTCACGGATCGCAAATACCAGATCGATGCCTTCACCGCGCTGTTCATGAGCAACGAGCCGTTTGGCAGGTTTGAGAATTATTTATGTTTTAGCCCGATATTTTTCATGTGATTTTAAGGACTGCGCCTGTCTTCCGTGATATAAGGCTTTTATGTTCGAATGGAAGATCGAATTCCTTGCGGGTGAGAATATCCTGTATCTCAAATCGAAGGGAGTGATGGACGTCAACGGGGCAAACGAAATGGTCAGGGCATTAATAGAAACCGCCGAAGTGCATCAATGCTCCACCCACCTGGTGGATCACAGAGAGACGATTTTCGCTTTCAGCGTTGTCGATTTTTACGAACGCCCGTCCATTAATGAGGGGCTGGGTGTTTCAAGAAAATTCAGGACTGCCATGGTCTTTTCCCAACTGACCGAAAACACACGCTTCATGGAAATTGTGTTTCAGAATCGCGGCTATAACCTTCGTCATTTTTTGGATGTCGAAGAGGCGAAGAACTGGTTGAAGCAATAATATCTATCCCTGCACTTCAACCTGATACAGCACCGTCTCCATCTCCTGCAGGGTCAAGCCCCGTGGTAACAAATATTTCATCTCCGACGAAAGTCGGAGATGTTTTTATCCCCAACGCCCGATGCCCGATTTTCATGAACCACGGATAATCGGGGCATGATCACCATCGTCATTGTCGACGACCAGCCTGCCGTACGGGAGGGGCTGCGGATGCGGCTGGGACTCGAAGCGGATATGCAGATTGTTGGCGAAGCGCGCGATGGGAACGAAGCGCTGGAGGTCGTTCCTCGCCTGCGACCTGACGTCCTCATCATGGATTTGGAGATGCCCGTCATGGACGGTCTCGCCGCGACGCAATCACTCAGGTCATTTTTGCCAAAAACTCAGGTCATCATCCTGACCATTCACGACGATGAAACGTCTCACAAGCAGGCGCGTGAGGCTGGCGCGGCGGGATTCGTTTCCAAACACGCGGACGATTCTGTCTTGTTGAACGCCATCCGCGCGCTGGCATCCAGAGAGAAATAAAATTCAGTCAAAAGTCTGAGACAAGACCACTCCCTTTTTACGATTTCAGCAGTTCTACAGAATGGTATAACGAAAACACGGAAACATTACCGCGAGCGTGGTCGTCATCCCCACATGCGCGAAATGCTCAAATCAAATTTATCTGTAAAAAGGAGAAACGAAAATGAAACACAGAATCTTTTTATTCACATCTCTGTTGATGGTCACAATGCTGTTCGCGGCGTGTACGCCACAGGCACAAGCCACCGATGTCCCTGAGGTTGGACCCACGACATCGCATGGCGGACCTGTTGATGACTACGTCAGCCTGGTGGACGCGTTACGCGCGGCAGGCGCGACCGTTGGGCCGGGCGACTCCGTCGAACAGGCCTTCTTCAGCGTGACGGGACAGATTATCAAAGTCAATGGCGCAGACGTACAGGTCTTTGAATATGAGTCTGCTGAAGCGATGGAAGCCGAAGCGGCCCTGGTTGCGCCTGATGGCGGCTCGGTGGGGACCAGCATGGTGATGTGGGTCGCGACTCCGCACTTCTACAAATTGGGGCGTGTGCTTGTGCTGTATGTCGGTGAAGATGCCGCGGTACTTGACCTGTTGAAGTCTGTGTTGGGCGAGCAGTTCGCCGGGAGGTAAACGTCAGAGGAGATAATGCTTATGAAACAGAATCAGATTTCAGTTAAGTCTGAAGCGCAGAGTGTCCGGGATGAAAAAGTCCCGGACATTTTTGCTTCATCCGTCTCCGCCTTAAGTCGGAGATGACAATCCACCTGTTGAGAGATGCGGCTCTTGGGCGAATCCCTATAATGGAGCATGTAGAAAGGAGCAACCGCCATGT
>DATKED010000252.1:0-7745 GCA_035512375.1 Anaerolineales bacterium | reverse complement strand
ACTACGGAAATTTCCGTGTCCTAGAACTTTAATGGAATACAGCTCGAAATGGCACTATTTACTGGTCGCAACACAGTTTCGCCCTTTATGTTTAGCCATATACATGGCTTGATCCGCGCGTGCAATAAGAGTTTCCAGCTGGAGAGTGTTCTCATCCTTTGTTGCAACGCCGATGCTCACCGTTATAGCAATCTCCCGGTCGGAGATCTTTATCGGTTTTACTACAATTGACGAACGAAGCCGTTCAGCGATCTGCAGTGCTGTTTCCCGATCAGTTTCAGGGAGAAGAATGATCAGTTCTTCTCCTCCATAACGACCCACCAGATCTATCTCACGGACTGATTCCTTACAACGTCTTGCAAACTCTTTCAACACCTGGTCGCCTACAGGATGGCCATAGGTGTCATTGACCTGCTTGAAGTGATCCAGGTCGAGCATCATACAGCAAAACGGACGGTTCAGCCGGTGCGCGCGGGCGAACTCCACCTGTCCCAATTCAAAGAGGCTGCGACGGTTCTGGAGTCCCGTAAGATGATCGGTGAGAGCCAGGCTTTGTACCTCCTGAAAGAGCCGGGCGCGCTCCAGGGAGACCCCGATCTGTTTTGCAAAGATGGACATGATCGGCAGGTCTGCTTTTGTGAGGTTTTCTCCCCAGATCCATAAAATGCCCAGCAGATTTTCTTCAAATACAAGCGGCAGGCGTAACGGCTCTCTCTCAGGTCCAACCCCAATGGCATAAAGCAAATCTGAAACGCCCTGCCTTGGTATGCCAGCGAAGAGCTTTTGGATTTCATCCACGGGGCTGGATAACACGATGGGATAGAGGATGTTTTCGGGACCCAGTTTGTCAGGAGCCAACGTATATCTAATCATTGGATACCCAAGACCATTTTCCACGATTTCAATGAATTCTGGCTCCATGGATGTGTAACTGACATTGAATAGGTTTTTGTCGCTGTCATACACCGCCATAATGCAGGTCAGCTCGATCTTTTTCAGTTCCTCGCCCAGATTCCGCATAATGTCATCTATGCTAAAGGCTTTCTCCATGTGAGTGGTGATCTGAGCCAGTGCATAGATCAGGTCATTGGAGTGGGCGAGTTGGTCCAGCCATTTGCGTTCTGCCTGTGCCTTGCGGATTTGCTCCATGGCTATGGCGATCTGACCCGCGAGCGTGACCAACAGCCGTTCATCATCCTCCGTGAAAGCATCTTTTTTTGTGCTTTCCGCGTTGATGACTCCCAGAATCCTTTCCTTGAATTTGATGGGGACGGAAAGCTCGGAAACCGTTCGTTCATCAACATCAAGGTATTCTTTCACCCGGCGTACATTCCCAATCCGCTGCGCCATGCCTGTCCTGGCAACCTGGCCGGTGATCCCTTTATCGAGAGGCACATCCATCATGTGGCGTTCTTCAGAAGAATAGAAGCGATAGGAAGGATGTGCATGCAAAATTTCAGCTTGGTCGTCCAGCAGTAAAATACCAAAATTATCCAGGAACAGGTTTTGACCAATGATATCGGTCACGCGATTTATTAATTCATCCTCATTATCCACATCGATTGAAATCAGGGCGATATCGTGCAGTGCGGTCAGTTGTTTTACTTGTTTGCGTTCCTCTTCAAGTGAGAGCGATTTTGACAGGACCAGGGCAACCTGCTCGGCGGCAGTCCGGGCACGTTCCATGTCAGTTGGAGTAAATGACCGGCTCTCGTTATAGCCGAGGAGCAGGGATCCCAGCTTTCGCTTTTGTGTGATCAGCGGGATGACAAGCATGGAATGACTGGGATAAATTGCAGCAATTTTTGGGTCGATATAGGGAGAGTCGTTCAAATCGGTGATTGCGATAGGTTCTCCCGCTTCGAGAGCAAAAGTGCTTGGGACCTGGTCTTGAGGTTCAAACTGTATGTCGAGGTAAATATCACTCATCGAGCCATGTGCGACAGCGGGTACAGGCACCTGTTTTGTTTCGTCCCACAGTGAAAAGAAGCAATCATCTGCTCCGAAGAGTCTTCCTATGCTTTCGGTAAGGATTTCCAGCGTCGATGTCAGACTGTCTGCTTCCAGTGCTCTGCCGGTAATGGAACCCAGCCGTTCCAGAAAGTTTGTGTGCGCCTGGCGCTCCCGTTCATATTTTTCCAGCTTGAGGATCGCTTCCCTGCGTTCGCGTGTGACAGTCGCCAGACTTCCCACTACCAGGCTGATCAGGAACAGCGAAGCATTGCCCATCAAGTTGCCTGGGCTTGTAAACCAGCCAGTGTCAGACGGATCCGCGATGAATATAATGGCTGTATTGACCAGAACCAGTATCACGGAGGTCAACGATCCACCACGAATGCCGAAATACCAGCTCGCCCCAATGACGGGAATGATGGCAAGGGCTGCGATGCCACTTCCCATACGATCGTGATAGGTTGCGAAGAAAGCCACGTATATCGCAAAAGTAATGATAATAAGAAGAGAGGGGAGCCTGTTGTTATCCGGGTAGGCAAGTGTTTTCATGGTAGAGTCTTATTTGTGTCCTAAGCCAGCTTCGGCAGAAAAACAAATCAAAATCCTGTTCTGGAAATTATTTTATTCTGTCCAGAACCATAAATCATTACAAGTTTGAAATCCTGCCTTTACAGTCCTGATAATCGTTGAAATCCCCGCTGCAACCGTCCGCGTTTTTTAGCGGCTCATTTCCCGACGTGGTTCGGGTCCATGATGTATTGCCACCAGTTGTGGCGGATGCCGTTCCTGCGGCCTGGGACCCTGGGGACATGCCTGAACCACCATTTGTGGTGCTCGCGGGTGTCTCCGCTGCCCCATTCTGCTGAAGTGACCGTGCGGACCACGCCTTTGAAGTTTGGAAAATTGTTTAACCAGTCGTCACATTCACTTAATACGGAATCCGGGTTGTTCCAATCGTAATCTTTCTGGCTGTTCGGCGCGAAGTGAATATTGCCCAGCGCGGCTTTGCCTGGCGCCGTTTGATGATAGCGGATGAATCGCTTCCATAGATTAACCTCGCCGCTCAACCCTTCAAATGTTTTTTCCAGGATGGACTCCGCTCGGTGCCCCATATTTTCGAGCATTTCACCGACCCCGCGCTCATAGGAGAAACCCATGATGACAAAGCGCCTTTTTGCCGCCTCCGTGTTTTTCAGTGGAGGAGCGTTGCACCAGAAGGCGCCGGGTCCACCCATGATGGATTCGTAAAAACCCGCGTGCGGGAAGTTAAAGACCCAGACCTCGTCGATCTCGTTCCTTGCCACGAGTTGCAGAATGTTGAAGCGGTTGATGATGGCGTGGTAATCTGCCTCCTGTGGCATATACGGCCGCGAGACGCCGCGCACCACATTCAGGTACGTTGGCGCATCGTACCGATAATCGTCCACTTTGGCGGGGAAGCCATCCACATCGATGCGCTGCATGATCTGATAGCGCGCCAGGCCTCCGCTCGTTTGCAGGATATCGGTCATGAATCCCTTGGCAAGGTCTTCAACACGATTCCAGTTCATGAACTGTGAAAGTTTTTTGCCCGTTCGGGGATCAACAACAGGATCATAGACAATGACAAGGGTCTTGAGAATCGTCACTTGCAGAGGTTCCTCTGAATTATCGAGAGCAATCGTTGGTTGACTCGATAAAGGTGACGAAGTTTTTCGTCTACGAAAGAAGGAGTTGAAGATCGTCATACTGAATTCTTTGAAAGAAGAAAGATGAAAGACTCACTGTCTGCATGTCTTTATTATCCCCGTGTGGGGACAGTTGTGAATCTCAAGGCATGTTTGTCGCGAAGTACACCTGATCGCCGATTGCGAGATAAAGCACATAGTTGGGGCTGACCGCCATCGCTCTGACGGATCCATGCTTGAACGGATTGGCTTTCCCCACGTGGCTGGTCACCTGAGTCTGCAATTCGAAGGAACGCGGCGAGAAACGGAAGACGCTCTGGTTCTCAGAATCCAACAAAAGGATCACAGAATTGGGCGGGCTGGTAATTGCCATCTGCGTGAAGTGCGCCCTTTGGAAGACATCAATATCACGATGGGCGGGATAGTTATCCACGCGTGGGGCGGGATCCTGGCAGCGTGTTGGGACTTCAGAGAGGCGACTGAACGTACAGGTGGAAAGATGACCGTCCGCATGAAGCAGGTACAGGTCGTCGCTGTTCACGGCAAGGTCAATGGCGCTATCGATACTGCCCGGGATCTCATTGCCAAAATAAAAATAAGGCGTGTCAGTGAAGGTGCTGTCCTTGCCTACAAACACCCACACGGCGCGCGACTGCGCATCGAGAACATACAAGTTTCCGCTATCCAATGCAAAGGAAGTAATGCGGCTCCAATTTGTGTTTGGAAGGGATGGGAGCGGGATGGCTTTCGGAACCTGACCCGCTGCGCAATACAATAAATTGCCGCTGGCATCAATTCCCAGCACGGATGCACTGAGCGTATTGACCTTTGGCAGTGCCAGCAGATCGATCAATGCGCCTACCTGATAGCCGCTATAGGATCCAGGCTGACAGTTGAAAGTCGTATCCAGATCCAGGGTTCTGTTGGTGAAGGAAGCGTGCAGGATATTTCCACCTTCGGCGTCGAGCATGTACAGGTCGCTTTCGCTGGCAGCCATGCGGCTGATCTGCGTTGCGCTGCCGAGTCCGTTGGCAAAAGCGGGTAAGAATTCGAGGCGGTTGATTCCCATCAGGATATCCAGCTGGAATTGTGCCTCCGTACGCAGTTGTTTCGATTCGTCCGTCGCACGATATTTGTCGGCATCGTTCAGATAAGCAAGCACCCTTTGCCACCCATCCCGTTGTCGTGTGGGGTCAGTCTCGCTGATGGCCTGTGCCTGCGCATTGCGTGCCTGCGCGTATAGTTCATCATACTGAATGCTTTGACCAAAACGCAAATAGACCATGCTTGCAACCGTGACAACCGCCACCGGGATCACCACGGCAATGAAGATCAATGCGTAGTTTGGCAGGAAATAAGGTTGACGCGCATCCGTGCCGGGGAGCAGGCGCGGCAGGAATTTTTGAAAAAAACCGCGGACGCGCTCGTTCATACGCCGCCCGGTCTGGAGGCCGCCTACCATTACCTTTGCCACCTGACGCGTCACCGCGGTGTGTGTGTCTGATCTCTGTCTGCGCTGGCGCGCCCTCCCGGGCTGAGAAGAGGGTTCCACAGGCGACTCCTGCGGAGCTTCCTCGACCACCACCTCTTCCAAAGCAGCTTTTTGCTCCACTGGGTTCGCGCG
The DNA here is from genome assembly GCA_035512375.1 of Anaerolineales bacterium. GTDB lineage: Bacteria > Chloroflexota > Anaerolineae > Anaerolineales > Villigracilaceae > Defluviilinea. The sequence continues at coordinate 2,501 of DATKED010000252.1, read as the reverse complement.
TGGGATGGATGAGGGAAAGCCGCGCGTCCCGGAGGCTGCCGGATACGTTTCTTCCTTTGGAGGAGGTACCCTGCTCTCAGGCTGCGGAGGGATCGCGTACGCAGAGGGCTGCACGTAATGCGCAGCAAAGTCTGCCAATGCGTCAAGTCTTTCTTCAGTAATGAGTTCCTGAGAATTGGGAACTGCTTCTTCGTTCTGAGGTTCAACTGGAAGAGACGATGGGTTCTGTTCACTCTGTTCTTCGTGGTTTTGATGTTCCATTGGCTGCGGGCCAATTGCCGTATCCGCAACGGGATCAGGCTCCGGCTGTCGCAAACCGTGACGCGCCGCGTTCACATCCGGGCGCAGGATCGTGATCGTCCCATGCCCGCTCTGTGCCTGGATCAACACGGCGTTCAAATCGCCTTTGGTGAACGTCAACTTGCGATAGCTGGCATCCAGTGAAGCCGGCGGACGTTCGTTCAACAGATCGGCTTCCCAATCCCTCGGAAATGTTCCGCATAGCGCGAGCAGGTCCTGCGGATGCAATTCGACTTGCGAGAGATAAGCAGTGAGGCTCTGACCGGCGCCAAGTCCCTTGCCGGAAAGCGCCGGCTCATGGATGTGACGCGACCGCCCGTCACTCACCCAAACCGCGTGTGTTGGTCCGCTGAGCAATAATGTACATTGATTCTCTCGGATGGCAGCGAGGACAAGCAATCCCAGTGCATATTCCCCTTGACTCGGCCCCGATCGGTTGCGCTCGAGCAGTTTCGAGTTGATCTGATCGGCTGCCTTGCGCATCGCAGACGTGAGCGGTCCATGTGACTGGTAGAACAAGCCGGCCGCATCGTTCGTCATCTTCATCAGCTCAGCAGGGGAGAGTGACGTATTGCCCGAAAGCATCAGGTAAGCGATGAAGTGATCGCGTTCGCGCCCGCGCGCGGTCTTGCGTGGTGGTACCACAGCCAGCAAGCCGGGCAGTTCCGCCGACTCCTGTCCGTTATGTCTATGGATAGGAAGGATGTTTAGATTAAGTGTAGCCACAGCGTAAGAATGCTCAAAAGGTTGTCATCATTATACTGGTGACTACTCCCCTCGCATGAAAGCGGAGGCTTCTAGGGCAATGCCCAGGGATTGTAGCCCCAATCCCAAAATGTTGATTGCAGCATTTTGGTCTCGATCCATAACGAGACCGCAAATTGGACATTCATGAACTCGAACAGACAGGGACGTTTCTACCATCGTTCCGCAACCAGAGCAATGCTTGGATGTGTTGCGCGGATCAACCAATACGACCACACGACCAGCCTTCTCAGCTTTCATTTCCCGATTCTATCTCATTTCCACAAAGAATGCTCCATGTTTCTTACCTGACACCGCTATATAGTAGGGTTTGGTAAAATTTCGATGTGGGATGACAGACAAAATTGCTGACCAAGGATAAAAATAATTCATGAATTTTAGTTTGCATAAGGATTTTTCAGAAATCACCCCTCAGTCATGGAACGCGCTTGTGGAGCAAAGCATTGCCGACACGCCTTTCTCGCGCTACGAATATCTCAGCGAATGGTGGAAGACTCTCGGCGGCGGGGAGTGGGTGAACGCCGAATTGGTTCTGGTCTCTGCAAGAGAGAACGACCAACTGATGGGTATCGCTCCCTTGTTCATTGCAGAATATGACGGTCAACGCGCGCTGATGCTCGTTGGCAGTATCGAGGTTTCCGATTATCTGGATCTGATCGTACGCGAAGGGGATTTGCCGCGTTTTTTATCGGGGCTCCTTGACTTTCTCGCTTTACAGCAAGTCGAAAATTGGTCTGCCCTCGATTGGTATAACCTCTCTGATACGTCTCCCACGCTCGCCGCGCTCAAAGAGGAATCCGAGAAACGCGGCTGGACTCATCACGAGGAGATCTATCGTCCCACCCCGCGCATCCCGTTGACTGGATCGTTCGAGGAATATCTCGCGCGTCTTGACAAGAAGCAGCGTCATGAGATCCGCCGCAAAATGCGCCGCGCCGCGGAGAGTGAGAAGAATGTCCGCTTCACGATCGTAAATGGAACGGAAGATATTAATTCTGAGATCAACGCCTTCTTCGATCTGATGGCGCACGATCCTGGCAAGGCGGAATTTCTTCACCCTGCCATGCGCGAGCAAATGACGGTCACGATCCAAAATGCGCACGCGCAGGGATATCTCTGGCTGGCATTCCTGGAAGTGGACGGCGCCAAAACTGCCGCGTCGCTTAACTTCGATTACAAAAACAAACTCTGGGGCTACAACTCAGGCGTCAGCCGCGAACACATGGAACTCTCCCCGGGCTGGGTACTGCTGGCGCATACCATTCAATGGTGCTGCGAAAACGGACGCTACGAGTTCGACTTCATGCGCGGGGACGAGGAATATAAGTATCGCTTTGGCGGGGTGAATAAGTATGTGATGAGGGTCAGAGTATTTATGTCATAAGTGATTTGAACTGGTGTATCCTAAAGATGAGCCTGGAGGCATCATGCACGAT
>DATKED010000251.1:0-4849 GCA_035512375.1 Anaerolineales bacterium | reverse complement strand
TCGGAAAACCTGCATTGAACACGGCACGGAAGAGTGTGGTACTTACCTGGCAGACACCTCCACCCACGCCCTTGATCGTCCGTCCGCCGTAGATGATCAGCGCTTCGGCAAACCCGTTCTCCAGGCTCACATCCCCAAGCTGCTCTCCCATCGAGAACGTCTCGCCGGGCGCAACCAAAATACCATGATACTGTCTTGCGGAAGCTGCGATATTTTGAATTCTCTCTGCAGAAGAACCATAAAAATAGGATGTCTCCTCATGGATCAATTGAGTGATGCCTAATTCTTGCCCCGTGGCCGTAGCCGCAACTCTTGGCTGTGCCTCATTGACAACCAATGCGACCGTATGCTCGCCGCGCGAGACCGCTTCATTGATGGCTTTGATGCTGGCATCTATATCCAGGGCACGCCCTACTCGTGACTCTTGCATCACATCCAGCTGGCGCGTCTCATCGTTGAAAATGAATTTTGCATCAGAAGGCAGGCGATCCACCTGGCTCTTCACCGGTGTGAGCAGGTCTTTCAATCCTCTCGGGTTAAGAACTACCTGGACACTCTGTTGATCTCCATTTTGCACACGTTGCGCAACCAGCAGGGTCGCGACGACTTCGGGGTTGTAGACAAAGGGACCGGAATCTCCTTCCGGTGCGTTGGCGATGGCGAGCGTAAGCGGCTGGCTGAGGATCTGCCGCGCGGAATCCGCCTGTGCGCTCACATCCAAAATCTGTGGTTGGATCTCCTGCACAACCAGCGGTACTTCACCATCCCTGAACGTTTGCAATTGTGCGGCAAGATAAACCAGTGTTGCATCTATCTTCAATTCGCGCCCTACCTGTCCGGGTTGCGTGACCACATTTGTCCCTTCCAGTTTCAGGCTCGCCTCCATTACGGGCTGATTCAATTGCGAGGAAATGTGGCTGAGATATTGGAACGCGACGCGTTGATCGAAGACGATCACAGGCGGGACGCTGACGCCCGCCCCTCCCGCGCGGATCTGACCGGCTAGCGCACCGAACAAGCCGTCGCTCCTCCCCAAACGGTATGCGGTTACCGCGCTGGAAGAGGGGTCGAATACCATGCCCAACTGCGCAGGGGTCGCGATCCAGGCTTTCTCACCATCCCGGAAAAGGATCTTCCCCGTGATGGGATAGGACAACGCCTCGTTCAACTTGATCGCCGCATTGGAGGGAGACATGCCGGAAAGATCCACACCTGCCACGGAAACACCCGGGAAGATGCGGCCTGCATACACAAGCTGATAACCCAATGTCCATGTGATGATGACTGCAAAGAAAAGTGTGATGCCACTGATGAACACAGCAACAACTTGTGGAAAAACTGGAGTTCGTTTATAGGGATAAGAAACAGTAGCCATGATCGAAAATTATACCTTCTAAGAAAACACAAACGTTAATGTAGATGAGCGCGGGATTAAGACGAACCGGGGAAGTTATTTGTTCCCGCCGAATTTCAAGCCCGGGAGCAGCATGGGCGTACTGGATTTGTAATCCGCGTATTCCTGCCCGAACTCACGCAGAAGTTTTCGCTCTTCAAAAAAGATCCCAATCAGCACATAGATTGTCAAAGATACATAAATAATAAAAGAATTAATGGTCATTGTAGGAGAAAACCAAAGGACCAGCAAGCTGAAAGTATAAAGCGGATGACGAACAGAACGATATAGACCAGTCGTGACCAGATTCCCTCTTTTCTCTTCTTCGATCAATTGTCGTAAACCGGCAAAGGAGAGCAGATCCGTTTGCAGTACTGCAACGAATAAAAGCAATGCAGAAAGAGCCTGCCCTGCCAGCATGAGATAATTCCATCGAGCAGGGAACTGGTATAAAACTTTATCAGGCAGCGAAACCATTAAATAAAGGACAGGCGCAATGCTGATCACGGCAAAGATGTTGTAGAGCAAACGATAGAGTTTCATAAATCCATCCCCAAGGGCGCGGCGCAGGAAAGTCTTGAAACCCATCGAGGCAAGCAGTGAATGGACGATTCCCCACAATACGATGGTAAGGATCAGCCAAAACATGTTTCTCCTGTAAGAAAGAACTTACTTAAGATGTCATTGCGAGCCCGAAGGGCGAAGCAATCTTATACCTGCATGTTACTTGAGCCTGCTTCGTCATGGAGACAAAGGCGCCATTCCTTGCAATGGCATACGGGTTTTACTCAGCACCAAAAGCGGGCAGTTCGAATACCTCTGTGCCAGATTTGATCACGTAATGCGGCATCCATGCCACGCCAAACAGCTTGACGAGGACATCTGTTTTCTTCGGCGAAATGGTCACTTCGGTGATCTCATTGACAACCCTGCCCCACCTGTCGTTGATCTCAGCAATGACCTCTTCATGGCGTTTTTCAAGTTCCGCGATCTGTTCTTTTAATTGCTTGATCGCATCGACCGACTCTTCGACTTCCGCCTTGGCTTTTTCACTCAGCCGGCGTTTTGATAACTGGGAACTCAGACTTTTCTTGCGACCCAACCCGACCAACCCCGCGCCCAGTTCGGCGAGATTTCCGCGTTCCTCCCATTTACGGTGTTCATAATCAACCTGGTCTTCTGTCAGTTCGCGCTCTTCCCGGGAGAGTTGATCTTGCTTGGTTTTTATCTGACGGTCCAGCGTTGCGGTCTTTTTTGCGATCTCGGCATCACGCGCGTCGCGGGCGGCATCAGCACAGGCTTTCATGAAATCAGCCGGGCTAATATCCGGACCTGCAAATACTTTCAGTGCCTGGTTCGCGCGCGCCTTGACAGACGAATTGCGGAAGACCCAGTCAGCAAAATCCTTTTGTAAAGCGGTCATCAGTTTGACATCGTTCAACGGCGTGTCGATCGAACTAAAGCGCGTGGAGGGAGCCGGAGAGGTATCGATACTATCCAACACCTCAGTCTTCAGTGGATAATCCTCCCAGCGGATGGAACCGCGCTGCTCAGGTGATTTCACCAGTACAGTGCGCGTGATCTCGCTCTCCACGCCATGCTTGCGGTCCAGGATGCGCACTTCCGCAGAGGCTAACAGGCTGGGGCGATAGATCACGCCATCGATCATCACTTCCGCAGGCATGTGTCGCTGCGTGGCGGAAAATGCCTCAGGCAGACTGTAATTCTGCGGCAGGAAATATTCACGGATCCAGGCCGGGATGGGAGGCTTGGTGCTGGAAGATTGGATATGGGCTGTCGGTGGTTGTGATTGCACTGAGCGTGCAGCCGGCCTCGGCGTGGATGTCGCTGCCATAACGGGAGCAATGGTCGGCGAAGTCTGAGTCGCAGCCTCCGCATTGGCAAGTTTGTTCAACTCACCAATCCGATTCCGCATGATGGGCCCGGCAAGAAAATTCATGGTCGAGCGGGTTTGTAGTAATTCGGGTTGGCTGGCGTGGATGTTGTGCAAAACAAAAACACGCTTGCCGAGCGATGAGATCAATTTGTCGAAGACCATACGCGGAAAGCCGCCGGCCGCGCTTTCGAGTCCGTCGAGCAGTCTGTTTTTATCCTGCTCCGTCTGCAGTTTGCCAATAAACCATGTGCCCGCGTTGGAGAGAGCCTTGTAATCCACATCGACGGGGTTTTGCGTGGCAAGCAGCAGACCCAGTCCAAAGGCGCGCCCATTTTTCAACATTCGTAGCAGCGGAAGTTTTGAGGGAGGATTGGCGAGCGGGGGCAGATACCCGAACATTTCGTCCATATACAGGAGGGCACGCAAAGATGTGGCTCCGCTTTGGGTGCGCATCCAGGTTTCCACCGCGGATAGCAGAAGCGTGATGAAAAACATGCGCTCCGCATCGGACAAGTGCGCAAGATAAAAAATATTGTGACGAGGACGACCGTCCTCCGCATAAAGCATGGAACCGATGTTAAGTGACTGACCTTCACGCCAGGTTTCAAAGGCGGGCGCCGCCAGGATGTTATTCAAGACCATCGCCAGCTCCATGCGGTCTTTGGCGGGGAAAAACGTTTCAACCGGGAATGCGCCGAGTTTATCAAATGGCGGAGTCTGTGTTTGCAGGATCAACTCTGCCAGCTCAACATCCTTCCCCTGACTCCACTCGTTCTCGAAAATATTCGCAAGCAATATGTGTTCGCGCGAGCGCAGTGGATCAATATCGTTGTAACCAACCAACCCAAGCAGGGCAGTGACTGTGCTGGTAATTTTTTCGCGCAGGACTTCGCGGTTATCCTTCCAAGATATTTCCGGCACCATCAATGAAGACAACACGCTCACAGGAATACCAGCGTCCGATCCCGGTGTAAATACCGCAAATTGTGCAGCATTCTTGAGGGCAAGTATTTTTTCCTGGGGCATTCCCCATTCCTTTAATCCATCCCGCCAGGAGTTGGACGCATCCGTCGCAACCTGTTCAAGACTCTTGCCTGCACGCCGCGCCAGATCGGCATCGATCCACGGCTGAAAATCCTGGGGAGCCAGATCAGGGAAATGCAATAATAGATTTGTGAGATCGCCCTTCGGGTCGATGATGATCGCCGGGATGCCTTTCAGCGCCGCTTCCTCCAGCAATACAATACACAACCCGGTCTTACCGGAACCGGTCATGCCGGTGACTACCGCATGCGTCGTCAGATCGGCGGAGTCGTAGGTTATTTCTTCTTCTGTTGCTGTTTTCGTGATGGGATCGTACGCGCGTCCGAGATAAAAAATTGAGTCGGTCATATAAAGTCTCTCCTAAGCCATCCCCTCTCCATCCTCCCATGGGGAGTGATTCGTAAGGAGAGGGGTGAGTGGAATTAGAACGAACGTGCTAGCTAAATGTACTCTATTTTCAGGCATCTTACAAGAAACAAAAACCTCTCGCGGAAGTGCGAGAGGTAGCAGTATGA
>DATKED010000250.1:0-26551 GCA_035512375.1 Anaerolineales bacterium | reverse complement strand
TTTCGTCCAGATCCAATAGGTGATGGCGAAAAGACCCATGCCAACGATGGGGGAGAAGTAGACGAGTGGCGAAACTTCTTCGGGTCGCAGGAAAAGCTGCGAGGGATAGAACGCGACAAAACCGATCGGGATCACGTATGTGAATGCAAAGCGAAATGCGCCGTCAAAGATGCTCATGGGGTAAGGAGAGAACTCGCGTAATTTCCATGCCAATCCAAGGACAGGATAGGAATCCAGCACCCAGAACGCCGCGCAGGAAGCTGCAACGATGATCGATATCTGTACGAGCGCCGCGCTGAAGAGCGTCATCAGCAGGAGCAGAAACCTAATGAGCGTCCAATCAAGGTTGAGCTGGATGGAGGCATAAACGAGCAACGCGATGCCAACGAAAAGCTGTGTCAATCCCTTGATGTCGAACATCTCCGACATGTAATAGAACATCATATTGAGCGGGCGGAAGTAATATTTAAGGAACGAGCCCTGCACGATATGAAACCTGATCTGCCAGGCATGGTCGAAGAGGATCTGCATGGGTGAAATGGCGATCATGTAGAAGGCGTAGATAAAGATCATTTCCATGAGTGACCAGCCCGAGAGGTCCGGCACCGATTCGAGGATCACCCAGAAAACACCCAGCGTCGCGAGGCTCGAGAAGAACATCCCGATCGAACTGATGATGAAGTCCGCGCGATACTGCATGCGTGCTTTGATATATTGCGCCTCAATGATGAAATACAGGCGGAGATATTCAGTAAGTGTACGCATCTTTACCCTCCTGCAATGCGCAGCACTTTGATCGCCTGGTTATAAAACAGGCGTGCGAGGAAAAAGAGAAGGATCGCCCAGCCAAGTTGAACAAGCATCATGGGCAGGAGGACTTCCAAGCCCTGGTTGGGTCGAGTGATCATCATCAAAGGTGTATGGTAGATCGCCTGAAAGGGCAGCCAGAACAATACTTTTTGAATCGCCTCCGGGAAGAACTGCAGTGGGATGAGCGCTCCAGAAAAGACTGTCACGATGATCTCTTTTGTGGTGCTAAATCCCCAAACCGATTCGGAATAGAAGCCAAGCAGACCGATGAAGTAATCGATCGAAAAGCTAATGAGAAACGCAAGCATCAAACTGATGGGGAAGAGAAAGAGTCCCGCGCCAAAAGCGACCTTGACTTTGAAGACAAATGCCAAGATCAACGCCGTCGGAATCGTGATCGCAGTCAGGTTCATCAGCAAAGAGCCGAGATTGGCGAAGAGGTTGTAAATTTGAAAATCCATCGGCTTCGTCAGATAGTTTGCAATGATGCCTTCGCGGATCTCGTAATGGATAAACCAGTCAGCATAGGTCTTCAGCAGGATGAAAATTGCGCTCCCAAGCCCGACGTATAAGAATGTCTCGTTGAAGGTCAAGCCGCGGATGGTATGGGAGTATGTGTAAATACTTTTCCACAAGTAATATGCAACGCCTAGGTAAATGATATTTCCAAGAATGGTAAATAGAAAACCGAAGCGGTACACCATTCCAATCATGAAGGTTGCGCGCGCAATGGGTAAATAGGATCTCATCCCAGCGCTCCATCATAGACCTTGCGCACGACATTTTCCATGGAGATTTCGACGATGCGCACATCTTTGACAGGGAAGTTGTTCATGACAACGCTCAGCACATCAGAGAGCGGCGTGCGCGCCTGGTCAATTGTGACATCAGTCCAGTACTCTTCGGTCTCTGCGATCGTGATACCGTGATCCGCGCCAAAGCATTCCAGGAGTTTATTCTTCAAGTCTTGCAGTGTTGATTCCGTAAAATCATCTATTTGCAGTTTTAAGGTGCGGTATGCACCAAACAACGCGTTGACCCGCTTGATATTGCCATCATAGAGGATCTTGCCCTTATCGATGATGATAATGCGCTGGCACAACGCTTCCACATCGCCGAGATCGTGGGTCGTTAGAATGATGGTCGTGTTGCGCTCCCGATTTAATTCCTTGATCACGGAGCGGATCTTGGCCTTGATGGAAATATCCAGACCGATGGTTGGTTCATCGAGAAATACAACTTGTGGGTTATGCAGGAACGACGCCGTGATATCGCACAACATTCTTTGCCCGAGCGATAACGTCCGCACTTGCTGCGAATAGAGCACTTTCAGCCCAACCAGCTCGTTGAACATATTCATGTGACGGTCGAATGTCTTTTGATCGACCTTGTAAATCTCTTTCAGGATCTTGAACGATTCGATGACCGGCAGATCCCACCACAACTGCGAGCGCTGACCGAACACAACGCCCATGATCTGCGCCTGGCGAATGCGGTTATCATAGGGTGCCTGCCCATTGACCTGAATGACTCCGCCGGTTGGCTTCAGGATGCCCGTCATCATTTTGATCGTGGTGGATTTCCCCGCCCCGTTCGGACCGATATAGCCAACGATCTCGCCCGGTTCAATGTCGAACGAGATGCCTGCCACCGCTTCGACGGTGCGATAGTCGCCTGAAAAGAGGTCGCGGAACGCGCCGCTCAGTCCTTCGCGACGGTTGAGGATCTTGAAGTGCTTTGTCAGACCGTCTATGTGAATAAGACTCATCGTGGATAACCCTGAATTGTAGTTTGAGGTGGACGCTCGTCTATTTTAGCACATACATTCTATGGGACGTAGAAATGAATTCACCTGTCCGAAAGGATAGTTTTTAAGAAAGAATCTTGAGATCGAGCAAGCGAGACCGTAACTGTTCAGGAGATTGAAAATGGACCGTGGCGAATCCCAATTTTTGCGCCTGCTCGATGTTTGCCAGGGCATCATCAATGAACAGACATTCATTGGCGGGTCTGCCAATCCGATCGAGTATGATCTGAAAGATCTCCGGGTGTGGCTTCACATGACCGACCTCGCCGGAGATCACAAAATCATCCAGCAGGTTAAAGAAATCATGTTTTTCCAGTGCGCGTGGAAAGGTCTCTGCGGACCAGTTGCTGAGTCCATACACCCGATAGCCAGCCTGTTTCAGCTCTTTTAATATCTCCACCGTGCCGGGGAGTGATTCACCCAGCGAATCGATCCAGTGATCGTGATAAGCCTGGATGAGATGGGAATAGTGAGGGAATTCTCTCGAGAGAACGGCAACGCCTTCCGTGAAGGGACGTCCTTTATCCTGAAGCAGGTTCCATTCCATGAAGTTCACTTCCTGTAAGAAGCGCTCCATGCCTTCCGGGTCATTTGGAAAATAACGTTGATAGACGTAACGGGGATTCCATTCGAGCAGGACGTTGCCGAAGTCGAAGATGATGGCTTTGATTTGTCGTAGATTCATGCGCCCGATTGTAGCATGGTTGATTTGCTAATCAGGATTAGGGAGGAAAAAGTTCAGGGACCGTGAAATCCACCCAGAATAACGCTTGCGTGTTTGGAACCTTCTCGATGAGCGCCTGCCCCGAGGGAAGTTTCAGGAGTGTTGCTGGGAGCACAACCTGTAAGAATTAGAAAGATAAGAATGAAGCGAAATAGTTTCATTGTGGTGAAGTCCCGCTATTTTGCATGAAGCTCTCTGACCGCGCTGATCAAGCGGGGCTGAATATCTCCTATGGGAACACCGGGTGTGCCGGGCGTGATGATGTCGTGTGGAAGTCTCATGTCTTTCTCGAAATGATACTCGCTCACATTTCCCCCGGCATGTTCCTGCCATAATTTGAGGAATTTCAATATTTCGGCGTTACTCACAGCGGGCTCAGCATCGTTAATAATCATCGTAATGTTGCCTGCCTTTGGTGGGAAATGTTCAGCCTGCGCGCGAGTGATCATCCCCAGACGGATAATTTCCACCAGCGCACGCGTAGGGTAGCGCGGATAAGCATAATAGATGCTGTATGGGTTATCAGCCCTTGTCCTTGGGTCCCACCATAGGAAGAAGTTGGGCAGGAGCAAAGCAATCCGCTGGAAGAGTTTTGTGAATGAGGATGGTATAAACGCCAGCCCGAACAGTGGCGCAATTGCAAACGCGAAATCGATATCTGCCCGGTTTTGTGCCAGCCATGCGGCCAGCGTCCCGCTGCCAGAGATGCCCATCACGGTGACCTTCTTCCCCAATCCATGAGCAATGTCGATAACCTGATCTCCAAACGCCGCGAGATTTTCTGCTGTCAAATTGACCAGCGCGTCGGTCAAGCGGTCTGTCAGCCCATGATATGGCATCCGTGGGATGAAAACACTGTTGCCAGCTTCATAATATTGTTTGCCAAGTTCTGTGAATTGCTCCGGACAATTGGTAAAGCCGTGAATAAGAATAATCACGTGTTCGGTTTGTTTTCCATGCTCATAAAGTTTTGTAATGCAGACATCCCGCGTTGAATCTTGATTGTCTGCCTCCTGCATTGTCTTTACGCGAGCAACTGCTTCCTCGTAGTTAGCAACCGGGTTGGCTCGTGATTTGATTTCGTCGATATGGCTTCTCAAAATGCTCATACAGTTCTTGTTACAGGATGCTAATCGTCGGGTTGCCACTGGGATGGTTTGAGTTGTTGCAGAGATGAGTATTCGCTACGTTTGAAATGGAATGATGGACAATCAGATGAAATTTAAAATCAAACCAATCCCGAAAAATCTACTGCTTTGTCTGACCAATCTTTTGCCTGCACGGATAGCAAAATTCTTTGCTGTGGATTTTGGCTGGCTTCTGTCCATGCGCGTTGCCAGAGGGAAATCATCGTTTGCATTTGCACGAGTTCGGCGGCGGTTTCTGGCTCAGTCTCTGCGGCTGTCCATTCGATTAGATATTTGGCTTCATTTAATAAATTGAAAACAATATTTGGGTCGGTTGATTTTCGAGCTGAGGATGAAATACGTCCAAGCGTGGCGGCAAGTCCGCCCAAACGGCGGGGGAGTGGGTCACGCAAGAAGCGCTCGCGGAGTTTTTCTTTGTTGGTCATTGAACATCTCCCAGGATTTCTTTTGTTACCGATTCAACTTTCTTTCGTAGTTCTTCATCTTGAATCAATATATTTCGATTGCCCAAGCGCGGACGGATGTTGATCAATGATTCAAATTCAATCCGTTGTTCACTCGGGTACCAGTTTGCGCCCCAAAGATCGTCCTGCTCACTTCCATCTTCCAGTAAAACCGATTCGCAGTCCGCATGCATTTCTCCGCCACCTGATAGATAGCGACGGCGAATGTCCACAACGATTTTGATCATATTCTCGTATTCTTGGAGCATGTCTTGAATTTGTATTGCATCGGCTTTTTCTTTGAGCAAATGAATCATGATTTCTCCGATGTAGATTTTATCTCAATTAACTTGCCAATCTTCACCCTTCGACGAGGCTCAGGGCAAGCCCTTCCAACTTTTCTACTCCCGCTGCAAACATCGTCACTTCAATCTGCCTCTTTGTCAGTTTCATCATCTCAACGGCTTTCTCGGTTGAAACTGCCGCTGCTTTGAGGAATTGACCTGCCATGCCGCCGAGCGTCGCGCCGAGGGCGATGCATTTGGCGATGTCAAGCCCGTCTTTGATGCCGCCGCTGGCGAAGATGGTCATGTCAGGTACAGCTTTCTTGACATTCAAAATTGAGTCTGATGTTGGGATGCCCCAACCAACAAAGGTCGCGGCGAGTTGACGGGTGAATTCGTCGGGGGCGCGGTACATCTCCACCTGGGACCAGCTTGTCCCGCCCGCGCCGGCCACGTCAATGGCTTGCACGCCGCAATCAGCCAGGAGTTTAGCTGTCCGTTCTGAGATGCCCCAGCCGACTTCTTTTGCAATGACAGGTACTTCCAACTTCTTACATATCTCTTCAATCTTTGCTGCCAAACCCGCGAAATTGGTATCTCCTGCATCCTGCACTGCCTCCTGCAATGGGTTAAAATGTAAGATTAGCGCGTCTGCTTTGATCATCTCCACAGCCTGACGGCATTGGTCAATACCATAGCCATAGTTGAGCTGCACTGCGCCGAGGTTGGCAAATAATAGAATATCTGGTGCAACGCGTCGCACCTGAAACGTTTTTGTCTGTTCGGGGTTTTCAATCGCGGCGCGCTGACTGCCCACGCCCATCGCGATCTTCATCTCCTGGGCGGCTTCGGCGAGACGCAGGTTGATGGTCTCTGCTTCGGCTGTCCCGCCGGTCATGGAAGAGATGAGGATGGGAGCAGCCAGTTGTTTGCCAAACAGGCTGAGGCTTGGATCGACTCGTTCCAGGTCCAGTTCGGGAAGAGCCTCGTGTACAAAGTGATATTTTTCGAGTCCGGTCGTCAACGCGGAGCGGACATCCTTTTCGAGATTGATTTTGATGTGGTCGGCTTTTCGCTGGTCAATCGGCGCAACTTTTGACATGGGGTAGTGTTCCTGTGATTGAGTTAATACGGCTTGACATGGTCTATAGACTGTGTACAATTGCCACGACTATAGTCCCGCGTGCTTTTGCGGGGAACCCTAAAAGGAGGTTGTCATGTCTGACACATATACGGAAGTAAAGGCGATTATCAAAGACCTGCTTGGCGCTGACGAAGCAAAGATCACACCAGAAGCTCGTTTCCGCGAGGAGCTTGAGGCTGATTCGCTCGACCTTGTAGAGCTGATCATGGCTTTTGAAGATAAGTTCGGCGCCGAGATCTCTGATGAAGATGCCCAGAAGATCACCACTGTGGGCGACGCCGTTACTTATATTGACTCACACAAGTAGTCATTTTTGCCCGAAAGGGTAGTAGCGATTATAACCGTAGAGCCGTCCCATCAGGACGGCTCTATGTGTTTAACTTCGTTGTGTCGTTACGAGCAAGCGGTCTGCGCTGACGAAGCAACGCCTGCACTGGCACCAGGTACAAGTGTCTCCTACTCGATGGGGATTGCTTAGGGCACAGCCCTCGCAGAGACATGATTAATTGAGCAGTGACGGGATCTCTTCCGGATGCTTGGCGACTTTCACTCCGGCGGCTTCGAGCGCACGGATCTTCTCTGCAGCTGTGCCGGCGCCGCCTTCGATGATCGCGCCGGCGTGCCCCATGCGCTTGCCGGGAGGGGCGGTCTGACCGGCGATAAACGAGACCACGGGCTTCGTCATCCTGGCAGCGATATAATCCGCGGCTTTGTCTTCATCGGTCCCACCGATCTCGCCGATCAGCACGACTTTTTCGGTCTGCGGATCATGTTCGAACATCTCGAGCACATCGATGAAGTTCGTGCCATTGACCGGGTCGCCGCCGATGCCCACGCAGGTGGATGCGCCCATTCCAACGAGTTTTAGCGCGTACAGTACTTCGTAGGTCAAAGTGCCGGAGCGTGAAACCACGCCTATATTGCCGGGCAGGGCAATATCGCCGGGAATAATGCCAACCTTTGCCTCGTTGGGAGTCAACAAGCCCGGACAGTTGGGACCAACCAAACGGACGTTCTTCTGGTCAAGATAATTGCGGACGCGCATCATGTCCTGCACCGGGACGCCTTCCGTGATGCAGACGATCAGCGGGATGCCTGCATCGGCGGCTTCGAACATTGCATCGGGGGCGAAGCGTGAAGGGACGAAGATACACGTGCAGTTTGCGCCAGTTGCATCCACCGCGAGTTTGACCGAATCAAAGACCGGGACTTTTCCGTCCAGAACCCATTCGCCGCCTTTGCCGGGTGTCACGCCCGCGACAACGTTGGTCCCGTACGCGAACATCTGGGTTGTATGAAAGAGCCCTTCGTTGCCCGTGATCCCTTGCACGAGAAGCCGGGTGTTTTTGTTAATAAGTATACTCATGTGTTAGTTTCCCTTTGCTGCCGCAACAGCTTTCTTGGCAGCATCGACCAACGTCTGTGCCGTGATCATGTTGGCATTCTCGAGCAGACGGCGTCCCTCTTCCGCATTGGTTCCCACAAGGCGAACCACCATCGGCACTTTTGGTTTCACTTCCTCCATCGCGGCCAAGATACCGCGAGCAACTTCATCACACCGTGTGATGCCGCCAAAGATATTGAACAATACAGCCTTTACGTTTGGGTCTGAAAGGATGATGCGCATTGCGGCTGCCACTTTGTCAGCGCCCGCGCCTCCGCCGATATCCAGGAAATTGGCTGGTTCACCACCAAACAACTTGACGATGTCCATACTGGTCATCGCGAGTCCGGCGCCGTTGACCATGCAGCCAATGTTTCCATCCAGCTTGATGAAGGACAGACCATGCCGGCGTGCTTCGGTTTCCGCGGGTGCTTCCTCGTCAATGTCACGGATTTCTGCGAGATCTGCGTGGCGGAACAGGGCATTGTCATCGATCATCATCTTGCCATCGAGCGCAACCAGCCGTTTATCTTTCGTGATCACCAGCGGATTGATCTCAGCCAGCGTCGCATCCGTTTCGAGGTAGGCGCGCCACAATCCCGCGGCGATCTTGCTGAAATCCCGCCAGAGTTCACGCGGCAGGTCAATCGCGGCGGCAATGTCACGCGATTGATAATCGCGCAATCCGAGCAATGGATCGATATGAACTTTGATGATCTTTTCAGGGGTCGTTGCCGCAACTTCCTCGATATCGATGCCGCCAGCGGCTGAAGCGATCATCACGGGCTTTTTGGCGGCGCGGTCGTTCGTGATCGAGAAATAGATCTCATGTTCGATCGCAGCGGCTTCATCCACAAGCACTCTACGGACAGGCAAGCCCTTAATATGCATCGCAAGGATCTGTCCGGCAAAATCCCCGGCTTCCTTCGGATCTTTCGCAACCTTGACACCACCGGCTTTTCCACGGCCACCCACAAGCACCTGCGATTTAATAACAACGCGGCCACCCAGTTCTTCTGCGATGTGTTTCGCTTCTTCTGCGGTAGCCGCTACCCGTCCCTTTGGGATCGGAATTCCATATTTTGAGAAAATTGTTTTTGACTGATATTCGTGGAGTTTCATGCCTTTTCCCTTAACCGGATTTGAAACGCACGAGGATTATACCACCCTCAATTTTTGAGAAAGTTGTGACGAAAATCATGGGGTGAAATGTTCTTTACTGCATTTTTCGGCAGTCTATTTTTATGGTATCCTTTTTATCCCTCTATGAAACATCTATTGCGAATACGAATCTTCCTCAAGCCATATTCCTTGCAAATCATGGCTACTCTGCTGATGCTGTTGATCCTCACAGCACTCAACCTCGTTGTGCCGCGCGTCATCCGCTCTGTGATCGACGATGGACTGGTGCGCGGCGATAGAATTCAACTGGTCAGGTCGGCGTTCCTTCTTCTGGGACTTGGGCTTGGTTCGGCCATATTGAATCTGGGCAACCGCTATTGGTCCGAGTGGATCGCGGCGCGCGTGGGCTATGACCTGCGCAATCGCATGTATGACCACATCCAATACCTGCCATTTACATATCACGACCATGCCCAAAGCGGACAGCTTATCTCGCGTTGTATCGAGGATGTCCGTTCGATCGAGAGATTTGCCGGAGGCGCGGTCGCCGACCTCATTCGGTTTGTCCTGCTCGCGGTGGGCATTATTTACATCATGCTGACCGACCATACGCAACTGGCACTGATTGCATTGTTGCCGATGATCCCATTAACCATCATGACATCCAACTTTGGAACGAAGATCGGCAAATTGTTTTTTTCTGTGGATAATGCTGTCGGTGACGTTTCGAACCGCTTGCAGGAAAATGTTGTGGGGGTACAGGTCGTACGCGCCTTTGCCCGCGAGCCGTATGAGGTTAATCGTTTTGAAGCGGCAAATAAGCAGGTATTCCAAACCTGGGTGCGTGTGATCGATGAGTGGTCCAAGATCATGCCCACGACTCACTGGCTGACCACGGTCAGTGTTATCCTGATCCTGTGGTTTGGCGGGCGGATGGTTATGGATGGCACGCTCACCATTGGTGCGATCGTGGCGTTCAACGCCTATATTCTTATGCTGGCTGAACCTGCACAACAGCTGACATCGCTGGTCAACGCCGGCGGAGAAGCTGCCGCAGGGGCGCAGCGCATCTTTGAAGTGCTGGACATTCAGCCTGCCATTCAATCGCCAGGGGATGCGATCAGGCTTGAACCATTGCGCGGCGAAGTGGAGTTTCGGAATGTGGGGTTGAAGTATCAGGATGAGAGAACAGCCTCCTTAAGCGGGATCAATTTGCGGGTTGAATCGAATCGCATGGTCGCATTGATCGGTCCAACAGGCTCAGGGAAAACGTCGCTCGTGAACCTGATCCCGCGCTTTTACGATGTCATCGAAGGAAGTGTACTGATCGATGGGGTGGATGTGCGGGAGATGGATCTGGTTTCACTGCGAAAACAGATCGGGATTGTGTTGCAGACCTCACTGCTGTTCTCAGATACGATCAAAGGCAATATTGCCTATGGTCGCCCTGATGCAACCATGGAAGAGATTGTCACCGCCGCCAAAGCCGCGCAGGCGCACGAGTTCATTGAGGGTTTTACGAATGGATACGATACGATCGTGGGAGAGCGCGGCGTGACTCTTTCGGGCGGACAGCGTCAGCGTGTGGCGATTGCGCGTGCATTGCTGATGAATCCACGCATTTTGATTTTGGATGATTCGACATCCTCGGTGGATACACAAACCGAAAAACTGATCCAAGCCGCGCTGGATGCGCTGATGGAAGGCCGCACCACATTTGTGATCGCACATCGCCTGAGCACGGTCCGCCGGGCAGACATGATCCTCGTGATGGACGGAGGGCGAATTGTCGAGCAAGGCACGCACAATGAATTGCTCGCGGGTGCCGGTTTGTATAAGGAAATCCATGATCTGCAGTTGATGGATCATGCGAAGTTCGCGGAAGAGTTGGAAAGCATTGAAACTGATTTTCGCGCGGAACGGAGTCACGAAGCCGAAGGCGGGGCGGCGTAGATAAAAACCTCCGCTCAGCGCGAGAAATAATATATGACAACCAAAATCATCCCACCTACATTCATTACCCAGTCTGAAGACCAGCTCGATAAGGGCTACGACCCCAAAGTTGCGCGTGGATTGTTGCGATTCTTGAAGCCATATTACGGGCAGATGGTCGTTTCCCTTATCTTCATGGTCATTGTTACCTTTGCGTCTGTCTCAGGTCCATATTTCGTCAAGCTCGCAATTGATGATGGGATTGCCAAAAATGACATCATCGCCCTGCGAAATATTGCTTTGATTTATTTTGGTTTTTCAGTCATACAAGTGGTAACGAACATCTTCCGGGTGCGGCTTATGTCGCGTGTGGGGCAGCATGTTCTGTACGATGTCCGCATGGCGATGTTTAATCACCTGCAGAAACTTTCCCTCAGTTTCTACAATCGTTATAGTGTGGGGCGTGTAATTACGCGTGTCATCAATGACGTGGGTACGTTGCGTGAGTTCGTCACCTGGGCAACTCTTGCGATTGTCCGTGATTTGCTGGCGATCATTGGCATACTGATTGCGATGCTCACACTCAATTTGCGCCTTTCGCTCCTCACATTTGCGGTTTTGCCTATTATGGTTTTGGCGACGATCCTTTTCCGCCAGGCGGCGCGGCGCAACTATCGCAAGGTCCGCGCCGCGGTCTCGTGGACCAACTCCGTGCTCGCCGAGAATGTCAATGCCGTGCGAGTGGTGCAGGCGTTTTCACGTCAGTCCCATAATTACACGAATTTCAAGGATTACGTCAATCGCTATTTTTTGGAGCGAAGCCTGGACGCGGCGAAAGTGGCTTCTGTTTTCACTCCGATTGTAGATGTGCTTGGCGCAATTGCGACCGCGCTTGTTGTGTATCTCGGCGGCACGGCGGTGTTGGGCGAGTCGATCACGGCCGGCGTGTTGATCGCGTTCGTACTTTACATTGACCGCCTCTTCGACCCCATCCGTGACTTGAGTCGGCGCTTCGATACCCTTCAATCCACGATGGCGGGCGGTGAGAGAATTCTGGAATTGCTCCATACGCCTGTCGAAGTTCAGGATGCGATAGACGCGCGGGAAATGGGACCAATCACCGGCGACGTTCGATTCGAGAATGTCTCGTTCCATTACTCCGATGACCCGGTATTGGTGCTGGATGGAATTGATCTCGATGTTCGCGCCGGGGAAACAGTTGCCCTGGTGGGAGAGACGGGCGCTGGCAAGACGACGATCGTCAAGCTGCTCACGCGTTTCCATGACCCGACTTCGGGCTCCGTGTGTGTGGACAGCGTGGACCTGCGGGCAGTGACCCAGGAATCTTTGCGTCGACAGCTGGGCATGGTGCTGCAAGACCCGTTCCTGTTCAACGGCTCGGTGAAGGAGAATATTTTGTTCGGGCGGCTCGGTGCCAGCGAAGCAGAGGTGGTCGCTGCCGCGCAGGCTGTCGGAGCGCACGACTTTATTGTGCGCTTGAAGAACGGATACGATACCTCTGTGGAGGAAGGCGGCGCGACGCTGAGCGTGGGACAACGCCAGTTGATCTCTTTTGCGCGCGCATTGCTTGCTGACCCGCGCATCCTGATCCTGGACGAAGCAACTTCCTCTGTGGATATACATACCGAGCAGATCATTCAAAAGGCACTCGCGACTCTCCTGAAGGGACGCACGTCATTTGTGATCGCCCATCGTCTATCCACGATCACGAATGCAGATAAGATCGTGGTCATCCACGATGGGAAGATCATCGAGCTGGGAACTCATGTGGAGTTGCTGGCAAATCAGGGCATGTATTACGAATTGTATCGGACGGGGTTTCAGGAGTGAATAACTCTGAGATCATCTTTCGTGTCCATGCCATTCAGCGCATGTTTGAGCGTAATGTTTCTGTGAAAAGGGTTGTGGGAGCAATAGAAACCGGGGAAACCATCGAAGATTACTCGGCAGAAATGCTTGAGCCAAGCCGATTGATCCTGGGCTTTCAGGGGAAACGTCCTTTTCATGTGGTGGCTTCTAAGAATCCTGAGACTAATGTAACGACAATCATTACGGTCTATATCCCTGAACCTGACAAATGGGATAAAAACTTTAAGGGTCGCAGATCATGATCTGCCTCGTTTGCAGGCAGGCTGAACTCATTGGCGGTCTCACATCGGTGAGTTTCCAACGCGGCGAAATGCGTTTCGTAATCAACCATGTACCCGCGCGGGTATGTCCAAGCTGTGGGGATGCATATGTGGATGAAGACGTTGCTGTACGATTGCTGCAAAGTGCGGAGGATGTGTTAATCGCAGGTGTGCCGGATGCCCATCATAAATATAACACTGCGTAGATTCGATACAATCACTCCATGAAACAGCGCGCTTGCCTGTTCATCCGCGCTGCCGCTCTGCGGCGTGCTTCGCTTGTTTTTATTGCCGTAGGTGCGGCGTGTCAGCCAGCCCCTCCTGTTTCTTCGCCTGCGCTTCACACTCCTGATGTCATCATCGAAACGATAACTCCCTCGCCCATTCCGACCGTTACATTAACCGCCTCTCCAACTCCAACAATTGAAGAGTTGATATTTCCCTACACAATCGATGGACTTCGCCAGCATAACTTTCAAAGCGGTGCCGTCCGCATTCGCTCCATACTTGATGATAATGAGAAATATTCAAGTTACTTGATGGACTATCCCAGCGATGGGTTGACCATCACAGGTGTAATACAAATTCCGGTGGGGGAGGGACCTTTCCCCGTGATCATCATGAATCACGGATTCTTCAGCCGCAGCATTTACAACTCCGGCGATGGCACCGATCGCGCCTCTGCGTTTCTGGCTGAACACGGATATATCACGCTCGCTTCCGATTACCGCAGTTGGGGGGATTCGGATGTTGGAAATAGTTTCTTCTACTCGGGCTTGGTGATCGATGTCATTAACCTGATTAACGCGATCCCATCCATTAAGCAGGCAGACGAAGACCGCATCGGTATGTGGGGTCACAGCATGGGCGGCGGCGTGACGATGAAAGTATTGACTATCGATTCGCGAATTAGTGCTGCGGTTTTATACTCTCCCGTCAGCGCGGATTTTGTGGATGTGATCGAGCGTTGGGGACCCGGTTGTTTTGGCGATGTTGCCCAGGGCGAGCTCATCGTTGGATGTAATTCATCCGATGTCATCCCAGATGACTTGCCGCGCGAAATACAGGATGCTTACTTCTTTGCTGCCTCAGATGCGGACACGCTCAAAGAAGTCTCTCCGTACTATCACTTAGACTACGTGACTGTTCCCGTCC
The DNA here is from genome assembly GCA_035512375.1 of Anaerolineales bacterium. Taxonomy (GTDB): domain Bacteria; phylum Chloroflexota; class Anaerolineae; order Anaerolineales; family Villigracilaceae; genus Defluviilinea. The sequence goes on along the minus strand of DATKED010000250.1, from coordinate 12,448 downwards.
AGATCCACTACGGCACGGAAGATGGGAAGTTTCTCAGCGGCACGCCACCCCAATGGTCTGTAAAACTTACACAGGGATTACGCGACGCCGGAAAACAAGCTGAGTTGTACCAATATCAAGGCGAAGGTCATTCCTTTATCGGTCAGCCCTGGTTTGACTTCATGGCACGCGCATTGAGGTTTTTTGATAAGTATGTGAAATGAGAGTCTGTCATTGCGAGGATGGCGTTAGCCTGACGAAGCAATCCCCGCGGTCAATGATGAGATTGCTTCGCTCACTTCGTTTCCGCCGCTCGTAATGACATACAAGGAGTTTATCCATGAACAATGTTCGCCCGCACTTGACCATGCTCACCGAAGAGCAAAAGCAGGATATCCATCAATACACGATGAAGCGACTCGCAACCACCGGCGTGCGCGTGGACTCGCCGTCCGCTTTGGAGATGCTCACGGAACGGGTCGGCAGCTCGATGGTCGAGGATCGAACCGTGCGGATTCCTGCGGAGCTCGTCGAGTGGGCCATCAAGGTCGCGCCGCGGCAGATCCAGATGTACGACCGGCGCGGGAATTCGCAGTTCAGCATAGGTGGGGAAGGAGACCGCACGCGCTTTGGGATTGGCGTCACCGCGTTGTATTATCAGGAACCCGAGACCGACACGCCCGTGTTGTTCCAGCGCAAGCACATGCAGGATATGGTGCGGGTAGGGAATAAACTTCCGCACTACGACATGGTTTCCACGGTGGGCATTGTCCGCGATGTGCCCGACTATCACACTGATCTGTATGGAAGTCTTGAACATTTTGCGAATGGCATCAAACCGATGGTACTGTTATGTTCCGACGAGCATAAATTCGATGACGTGATGCAGATGTTCGAATTGCTACATGGCGATCTCGGCGCGAAGCCGTTTATCATTCCGTATTTCAACCCTGTCTCGCCGCTGGTGATGAACGAAGGCACTGTGGACAAGATGAGGATCGCCATCGAGCGCGGACTGCCTGTCATCATTTCAAACTACAGCATGTCCGGCGCGACAACACCGATCACGCCCGCAGGCACCATTGCGGTTCTCCTAGCGGAATTGCTCGCAGGTCTGGTGATTGGGCAGTTATATAAGGAAGGCGCGCCGATGCTGCTCGGCATGCTGCCTGTCTACTTTGATATGAAAACTCTGATGAACTTCTATGATCCGCAGAGTATTCTGGTCAGCCTTGCCTGTGCAGAGATGATGGCGCACTACGGCATCCCACATTGCGGCACGTCGGGAAGCGGCACGGGCTGGGGCATGGATCTGCTCGCCGCGGAAACCTATTGGATGAACACGCTGATGTTCACGCTCACGAAAGGCGGCATCGCTCCGTTCGTTGGCGATACACTGGGTTCCAAAGCCATCTCTCCGCAGACGTTCATCTACTGCCACGAGATCATCGATCAGGCTTTGCGCTTTTCGAACGGCTTCCAGTTAGATGACGCGCATGTGGGGCTTGATGAAATCCACAAGGTGGGTGCAGGCAAGAGCTACGTCTCTGCGCCGACCACGCTCAAGAAATATAGGACCGGGTATTACGTCAACCCCATCTTCCCGCGCTGGAGCATGGAGAAGTGGATCGAAGCCGGCCAGCCCCACGTACAGAAGAAACTGAGCGAATACACAGTTGAATTTTTGAAGGATTTGCCTGTGCCCGAGGATCATGAGGAGTTGATAAGGAAAGGGGAGGAATTTATCGAAAGGAGTGGAAAATGACTGAATATCATCTCGCACAGATCAACATTGCCCGAATGCTGGCGCCAATTGATGACCCGGTCATGGCGGATTTTGTCGCACAGCTGCCTCCCACGAACGCGCTGGCGGAGGAGAGTCCTGGCTTTGTGTGGCGGCTCCAGTTGGAGGGCGGGGATGCAACTAGCATTAAAGTCTATGACGACGATATGACCATTGTCAACCTGACCGTTTGGGAGAGTGTGGACGCGCTCCGGCAGTATGTGTACAAAAGCGCTCACCGCGGCGTGCTCCGTGATCGCAAGCGCTGGTTTGAGAAATTTGATGACCCCTATTATGCCTTGTGGTGGGTCAGCGCCGGGCATTTGCCTAGTACGGAGGAAGGTAGGGAACGGCTGGAATATTTGCGCGAGCATGGTGATTCGGCATCTGCGTTCTCGTTCAAGAATGTGTTCGCCGAACCTGGAACCGAAGTCAATTCAAACGCGATAACCTGAGAGTTTAATCCTTCTTGACACCCTCCGTTGTGGGTGATAGACTCTCGTAATCAAATTCTTTTCTGAAGGAGGCACGAAAAAATGAAAGCCATCTTGTTATCCACCAAAATCGTATTGAGCGCGCCTCCTGAAGGTGAGATGAATTAACGACTTTTGTCGTTTGACATGTTATTCCACCGCAGGCGTGCTTCGCACCCCTGCGGTTTTTCTTTTAACTACAGACCTGACAGGTTTGCGCGGGAGTGTGAAGAGTGTCAAATGGAGAAGACCTGTCAGGTCGTATGATGAGTATGAATACTAATGAATACATTGAGTTCTTCGAAGAACTCGACAATGACGATAAACTGAATTCCCGTTTTGGGATCGATAAGCGACGTCCCTACCAGCGCATGACCAGGAAATTAATTAACGAAGAGCGCAAGTTTGTCCATGAGCAGGATGATTCAAGCGCGAATTTCAAATTCACCTACAAAGCCGCGCGCTTTGAGGAATGGTGGCTCCTGGAATCCCTGGGCGATTTTTATGAGCATCAATGGATCAGCGATGTTCTGCTGCGGCTCAAGGGTGGTAAGGAGGCGTCCGTCTACCTCTGTCGCTCGGGTCCCGCCATAGACGCGCCGCTGGTCGCCGCGAAAGTGTATCGGCCGCGTTCCCTGCGCAATCTCAAGAACGATAGCCAGTATCGCGCCGGTCGTGTTGACCTGGACGAAAGTGGCAATGCGATCGTGAAGGATGGAGATCTTCATGCCATGAAGAAACGCACAGCCTATGGGGAAGAACTACGCCACCAGTCCTGGATCGCGTATGAGTACCAAACGCTGGAAACGCTTCATGCCGCGGGTGCCGATGTCCCCAAGCCATATGCGATGGAGAAGAATGCCATCCTGATGGATTACATCGGGGAACTGGGGAGCGCCGCGCCGACCCTCAACGCTGTGACTCTCGATCCCGATGAAGTGCAGTCCCTTTTCGAACGTGTCGTTCATAACATCGACTTGCTGCTCTCCAGCCAGCGGATCCACGGCGACTTGTCCGCGTACAACATCCTCTATCGGGATGGAGACATCACCCTGATCGATTTTCCGCAAGTTGTTTCCACGGAAGGCAACCCCGCGGCGTGGACGATCTTCCTGCGCGATGTGACGCGTATCTGCCAGTATTTCGCGTCACAGGGACTCAGGCAGGACGGCCGCAAACTTGCCGCCGACCTATGGACATCACACGGATATAGCACCACAAAGGAGGTCCATCCACGGGATCTGGACCCTGAGAAAACGGAAGACAGGAGTTTGTGGGAAAAGCAGAAAGTTGGTAAGTAAAAACAAACCCGGCAGATCAGCTGTCGGGTTTGTTTCTAATGACCATAAAATAGTACAATTCCATTGACAGAACCCGGAACAGGAGTGTGAAATGGATAGGCATTATGGCAGGACCATATTCATTCTCTCATTCATGTTGTCTTGTGCTATTTTGTTTTCGACTGCTTGTGGTGGAAACCAGGTTCCTGTCGAACCGACGACAGTCCCGACGCCTGCAGTTCAGCTCGCTCTACCGAAGATTACATCTGTAGTGTCTGATCGAAATGAAGTCCCGCGCTATGAATCGATTGAACTGAATTTGGATCTCGACGCAGAATATTCAAATCCGTACGACGCGCGGGAAGTGGCGCTTGAAGGGTTATTCACAGGACCTGGCGGGTCGACGATGACCATTCCCGGCTTCTGGGATGGCGAGGCATCTTGGAAGATCCGTTTTACTCCCTCACAGGAAGGCCTGTGGACGTATTCTATTTCTGTCGCAGATGCGCGCGGGAACAGTCTTCCGCACCTGGGTGAATTCACAGTGACATCCTCAGACCTGCATGGTTGGGTACAGCCTGGTCATCTGTTCGATTCCGCCTACAGCGGACGCTATCTGGTCCATCATGATGGAACTCCGTTTTATGGTGTGGGTCACGCGGATGCACTCAACATTCTGATCGATGGGTTTGATTTGGAAGATGGCGTCCGCTTGTTCGATACCATGAAAGCGGCGAATGAAAACTATGTGGTCTGGTGGCCATTGTATACAAATTCACCGGTCAACAGCAGCTATGATGATTACTCGGTCGGGAACATGAAAGTGATCGATGCGGTGGTGAGGGATGCTGAAAAGAAAGGAATCCTTCTGATCTTCACCATTTGGGATCACCCTCAGCTGCGCGATGATAATCACCCTTCATGGGATACCGGGAACTGGAGCAGAAATGGGTTTAGCAAGTTAAGCGAGCTCAACGATTTCTTTGTTTCTGAAGAGGCCTGGGCCTGGCAGGAAAACTTATATCGTTACATTATTGCCCGCTGGGGATACAGTCCTGCCATCGGTATGTGGCAGACCGTCTCCGAAATTAATGGCACGAATTCATTGGATCAGACAGACGCGTGGCACGAGCGGGTGAATACTTATTTTGTCGAGAACGATCCGTATCGCCATCCGACCACTGCCAGCGGTTCGGGCGAAGTAGATTGGACCGAGGGGCACACAGTGATGGACGTTCCACAGGTACATCTGTATGCATTTAATGAGGATGCCGTCAGTGCCGCGCAGGTGATTGCAGACTGGACCAGTCTGATGTGGGAAAGAAACGAAAAACCGAACTGGATTGGTGAGTTTGGCATGACAGGCAACACGCATTATCCGGAATTGTTTCACAATTCCATCTGGGCGGCTTTGACAGCCGGCGCGGCGCTGACTCCCGCAGAATGGAACAGCGGTGGGGCGTGGGGCCGTATGACGCCCGAGATGAACGCGGACATCAGTCGGTTCGCACAATTTGTAAGCGATATGCCGCTTGCCGCATGGGATCCGTCCAAATTGGAGATCACTGTCAGCGAAGCGCAGGTTCGCGCCTGGGGCTTGTCGGGAGTTGATGGCGGCTTTTTCTGGGTGCAGGATTTCTCACTCACAGGGATGCCGATTGACCAAGTGCGGATTTCCATGCCTCTGCGGACTGGTACCCAAGTGGATGTGCATGGGATTGCGTCTGGTTCGTATATCATCCAACCGTACGATACCTGGCAGGGAGCTTATTTGGATACGTTCGATGTGGAATGCCCAGATGGCGCAGCCTGCGTGATTGATTTGCCCGACTTTTCTTCGGATATGGCGTTCAAGATCATTCGCAAGTGATTGGGCTTCAGGACTTGCCCCACAAACCATAGCCTTCGTTCCGTCTTTTTTCGCGCCTCTTATGCTGCTCATGGACCTGTTCCACGTGATCAGCTTTCTCTTCGATCGCGGCTGCCAGCCATAAGCGGCCTTTTTCTGCTGTCCCATGACTTCCCGCGCCATACGCGCCGGTCTTCGTGTCATCGTCCCAGGGTGGATTAGCGAGAAGCGACCCTCCTTCGATCCAATCCATATAGTAATCAGGTGTCGCGACGAAATCTGTTTCGTCCACCACGCGTTCCATGTGACAGAGATCAGGACGAAGATGAAGCATGTAAGATGTTTCAAGCTCTCCCGCGTGACCCATCCCGCCTATTGGTGAGGTGCGATGTTTTTTTAATGCCTCTGCGCCGATCCTGCCTGAGGTGTGAAGCCAGGTCGTTGTGCAGAAGATGCGGCGGTGGCGTTCTCCAGCGTATTTCACGATGTTAACCAGGAACGATGTGTTGCCGCCGTGCCCGCTTATCAGATAAAAGCGATCAAAGGCGCGACCTACAAGGATATCGATCACAGCCAGCCAGAAATCCTCGAAGGCACGTCCACCGGCATTCATGGTCGCCGCGAAAGAAGAGCGATGCGTGCTAACTCCATAGGGCATGACCGGCAATGCGTAGCTGCGTGTAGGCACTTTAATGACGGTGCCTTTTGCTACGGCTTCTATAATGAGGGTATCAACGGAGAGGGGCAGGTGATATGCATGCTGCTCGGTGTGACCGATGGGAATTAAGATCACTTTGCCGCGTTCCGAGTCTGGTGGTAACTGGTCCATTGGTGCATTATGTGTCGAGTGCGGAAGGGTCAAGTAAGATTGGAGACTGGAGAGTTTGAAGAACGATTGAGGATCAAGTCCCTGTGGGGTGAGACAATACACGCGTGTGAAACCATCGTCGCGGAGACTATCCAGTAAGTTCGAAATATATTGAAAGAAGATCGGTTCTGGGACTTCCAGTCCGCTGCCGCGCCAGCCAAATGGGAATGCTGGCAAGAGTCCGATCTGGGGCGGATTGCTCAATTGGCTTGCAAGCAGGCTTAGGTCATAGCCCGAGCCGAAAGGCAGGACTAGGGGTGTATCGCGCCGGAGCTCAGCCACTGAATCCCAGGTCATTTCATCGTAATTGAAGAATGCTGTCATCGATGCCTCCACAGGCTTTCATGCTTTGCGCGTAGTCAATATATTGCAATTAAATAGTTTTGAACTTACCTACTTAAACAGTAAACACAGATAAGTTGTGAGCCTATGCCCTGTGCTTGAACATCTGGACGGACAGCAACAGGAGCAAGCCCAAGTCCTTTTGCCTGGTTCGGTGGGGCAGTGGAAACGGGACTGAACAGAATATGACCAAGCATCTGAACATTGTTCACTGCTATTAAAGAGATGATTGCCTTCCCGTTTCCACGCAACGCATCCACGAGTTTGCTTTCCGCATCGGTCGGAAATGCCGCGCAGACAATTTTCCGTACTTGTTCGATATCTTCTATTTCTTCGTTGCGAATCTTAACTTCCATTTTTTATCTCGGTAACAAATACCAGTCCAGGAATTGTTCCATGCGTTCGTAAACATTATGGAGATTATCACGCCGCAGGAAGCCGTGGGGCTCATTTCCATACGTTTTATATTCGAACACTTTATCATACCGCTTCAACGCTTCCACCCATTCCTCCGAAGCCTCCGGTGGGACCACCGTATCGAGCAACCCGTGCAGGATCAACATTGGCTTTTGAACATTTTTGACATCAGCGATTGGGGAGCCCTTTAAATAGAAATCGGTATTTGTGGCAGGATGACCCAAAAAGATCTCGGTGTAATATCGCAATCGTTTTTCGCACAATGCCCATGAACTGACCAGGTTTGAGTCGCCATACTTGGAGACCCCACAGGCAAACAGATATTCGGGGTCACGCGCCAGTGAGCAGATCGTCATGTAGCCGCCATAGCTTCCGCCCGCGATGCCGATGCTTTCAGGTCGGATCTCTTTGAAGCCGCGCAGAAACTTTGCGCCGTGCAGGCAGTCCTGCGTATCGCCGATGCCCCAGTCATTGTAGTTGCCGCGCTCGAACTGCTTGCCGTAGCCGGTCGAGCCGCGATAGTTCGGCGCGAGATAAGTGTAGCCTTTGGCGGTAAAGTATTGGGCGAGATCATCCCAGAAATATACATATTGGTCTTTCGGTCCGCCGTGGGGATAGAGGATCGCCGCACCATTGGGTTTTTGGGGTCGATAGAGAAACGCAGTGATTTCCAGCCCGTCGAAACTTTTGTAACTGACGATCTCAGGCATGACCTTTCTGTTGTTCTGCAGGGCGGGGGAATTCGAGAACGTCAATTGTGTCACTTGTTTGCTGGCTAAATCAATTCGATAGAGGTCAGGCGGGAGGAGCGGACTCTCGTACTCGAATGTGATAAACGATCCATCCCTGGACCAATTCGGATTTGAATGAATTCCCGTTCCGCTTCGAAGATCGCTGACTGAGCCTGTTTCTACTTCAACAAGACTCAAATCGAAGGCACCATTGCGATTAAAGACCACAGCAAGTTGCTGTCTATTTGGAGACCACTCAAATTGGACAACGTCGTGGCCCGTGTTCGTCACTTGATGCAGTCCCTCACCGTTCGGGCGGATAAGATGGATTTCATCGCGCTCCGTTTCTTGTGCAATGAAGGCGATCCAGGTTCCATTTGGGGACCATTTCGGTGACAGCGCCCGCGTGGACGGCTTGCCGTACAGCGTGAAAAATTTTCCCGTCTCAACTTCAAGTAATACGATATCGAGCCGGTTCAAATCGTCGAAGCGTCGCAGCATATAGACGATAGATTTTTCATCAGGCGAAGGACGCGCGTCCCAGTGATCGCCAGTTGTATCGGTGGTGAGGGCACGGGGCCAGCAGCCATCTATATCGGTAAGGAGTAATTGGTCTGTTTCACTGCGCTCCACGGTGACGATGAGTCCGTGCGAATCAGGCATAAAGCGCGGACCGCCCGCGGCGGTGGCGAAGTCTGTGATCTTTTTGGGCAAGCCGCCCTCACGCGGTACGAGATGGACGTGTCCCTTAATTCCAAACGCGAGCCATTTGCCATCCGGTGACCAGGCAGGGATCTCATCATCCCAATAGGCAGCGAGGGGACGGTCGGTGGTGATGCGGCTCAGCCAGCCTCCCTTTGCCGGGATCAGGTATACGTCCGAGAGAGATTCGCCGTCCTTGATGCAGGCGATCATCTCCCCGTCCGGGGAAAGCGCGTGCGAACGGATACGCTCCAATGAAGTCAGTAGAGACAGGTTCCACCCGTCAGGCGGTTTCAGGTCGGGGCGTTTAAGAGAGGGCCAGCCATTGCGCTCGTATTTCTCGGTCAGTTTGATGGGGTTATCCATAGTGATCCCTTTCGTTGCAAGTATAGCCAAAAATTTGACCGAATGCCTGTCCCCCGTATCGAATTACAAGTAAAATCACCTTGCGGCTTGAACGTTGTTATGTTTACACGTAAGGAACTTTACAGGAGGACGCTATGTTGTCAAATACTTCACGCTGGCTTACCTATCTTACCGCAATCCTTTATGCAATTCTTGGGCTTTTCCTTTTTTTTCTTCCTGAGCAGTTGGCGCCTGTTTTTGCCTGGAAAGTGACGCCTTTCATGACCATGACGATTGGCGGCTGGTGCATCGGGAATGCCTGGCTGGCTTATTACGCGGCGCGGCGCTGGGAATGGCACCGCATTTATTCTGCGCTCCTTTATTTGTGGCTGTTTGGAATTTTTGAAAGTTATGTGCTGTTCGCCTTCCGCGCCAATATCCAATTGGCGCATCCGATTGCCTGGTTGTACCTGATCGCTCTCGCCATTAACCTTTTAACGGCAGTGGTCGGAATTGTAGAGTGGCTTAGGATCCGTCCAGCACGCGAGACGTTCGGGGGACCTGTCTTGTGGTGGCAGCGGCTTGCTGTGATCGTCTTTGTTCCACTGGTTGCTTATCTGGGCTTGTACGGGGTGTTTGCCCAGATCGGCTGGCCGTCCACACAGGGCGAGATCTTTCCCGAAGTGATGTCGCTCTTCACGCTGCGAAGTTTTGCATTCTTTTACCTGTCTCTGGCGCTGGCGGTGGTTCCCTTGATCTGGGAGCGAAATATGTCGACTCTCTTAAACCATGCCGCCGCGGCGTATGGATTCATCTTTTGGATCACCATTGCGGCGTTTGTCTATATCCGTCTATTCGACTTCGCGGCACGTCTGGGTGGACTGTTGTATTTTGGTGCGTACCTGATCGTGGGGATTCCGCTGCTGGTCGTTTTTGCCATGTATAGAAAAGATTTTTAAGTGGTAAATCATGTTATCTGGGTTATCTCGCTCGCTCACATACTTAAGTGCGATCCTGTATGCTGTTTTGGGAGCCTGGCGTGATGAACATCACCAGTTTGCAAAATCCCCGCGTCAAGCACCTCGTCCGGCTGCGCGACGATAAACGTCAACGCAGGGAAGACGGCATGATGCTCGTCGAAGGCTACGACGAGATTCGCCTCGCGCTCTCTACGGGACACAAGCCTCGTACGCTCTTTTCCGCGCCGGAGCTTGCCACCCGTCAAATCCGCGTGGAGGACGCAGAGAGCATCACCGTCACCCGCGCCGTCTTCGAGAAGATGTCCTACCGCGAAAACCCCGATGGCTGGCTGGCGGTCTTTCCCATCCCACATGTTTCGTTTGCCGATCTGAAGTTGAGCGAGGCCCCTCTGGTGATCGTCGCTGAATCGGTGGAGAAGCCGGGCAACCTCGGCGCGATCCTGCGCACGGCGGATGCGGCTCATGTGGAGGCACTCCTCGTCTGCAACCCGCGCGTGGATCTCTGGAACCCGAACGTGGTGCGGGCGAGTCGCGGGGCGGTGTTCAGCGTACCGGTCGTCGAAAGCGATAACGCGTCCGCGCTGGAATGGCTAAAAGCACGAAAGCTGCGAATCCTTGCCGCGACCCCATCGGCGGAGGTGGTCTACTCCGATGTGGACCTGCGGGAGCCGATTGCCATCGCTGTTGGCACGGAAGATGAAGGGCTAACGGATTTCTGGATGTCCAACGCGGATGTGCAGGTCAAGATCCCGATGATGGGAAAAGTTAACTCCCTGAATGTGTCAGTTTCTACGGCGTTGATCCTTTACGAAGCTGTTAGGCAAAGAAGTCAATATTCTCAGTAAAATAACAACTAAATCGGAGATGCGCTGATCCTGGCAGCTCTCTTCCAAACCAAGGAAAACATCCATGAACATCAAAGCTAAACTTCTTGTCTTATTCATTGTCCTGGCACAAGTCCTTGCGGGTTGTGCGAACAGCCTGTCGGCTGCTGCGGGTACGCCCACTGCGGCACCCACTCCAACGAGTGACCCTCTTCTTTCGGCGAAGATCGTACAGGCATTCTGGGATGCCCTGGAAGCCGGCGATCTTGAGAAAGCCATGACGTATGTGGGTGACGACATCGAGTGCCGGGTTTACTGTCACCTCACCGGTAAAGCCACGTTTCAAACCTACATGCAGGGATACCTGAATGCGGGTTACCTAACCCGCATCAGCGATGTGAAAGTGGTGGGCAGTATCGTGACCTATTCCTGGGAAGTGTACCGGAATGGAAACTTCCTGCGGCGCGGCGAGGATGACGAGATGATGCAAGTTGATGACGGAAAGATCGTCTACTGGGAAAATTACCACCGGTAAAGCGAATGACTTGGATCATCGCGGTTGCAGTCATTGCAGTGCTCGGCTATCTTCTCGACCGCGAGATCTATTTCTATGAGGGTGTCCATCTGGGACCGCGCCTGCAAGCCTGGTTGTATGACCGCTGGTCGAGGAAGTATGACGAGGGCAAGCGAGCCAGTCAATTGCGCGACGACGAGATGCTTGCCCAGCCCTTATTGGATTTATTGAAGAATGTTCCTGAACCGTTCGTTTTGGACTTTGCTACTGGCACCGGTCGCTTATCGTACGCGTTGATCAGCCGCTCCGAATTCAGGGGACACATTATTGCACTCGATCTTTCGCAGGGAATGTTGGAGGAGGCTGCCGCGAAACTCTACCTTCGCGCAGAAAGGAGCGCGGTAGAGGCAATCGATGAGGGCAGTCGAAGCGCAGTAGGTGTAGAGTTGCTCCGGCATCTCTCCTTGCCGCTTCCGTTTCCTGACGCTGCATTCGACGTGGTCTGTGCCCTCGAAGTGCTGGAACTCTTCCCAGACCCGGATGCGCCCTTGCATGAGTTGACGCGCGTTCTGCGCTCCGGGGGAGTATTACTGACCTCGCGCGGTACAGAAGAATCCGGGCGGAAGGCGAAGGTAAAAAGCGCCAAGGCATTTACCTCCTTGCTGGAGAGACAGGGATTGGAGCAGATACATATCAAAAAGTGGTGGAAATTATTTGATCGCGTGATTGCAGCCAAGCGCGGATCATCCGCACCGGTTGGTATGCAGAGTTTATCAGATGTGCTGAAATGCTCCTCGTGTGGTCACATCCGTTGGGAAAAAACCACCAGCGCTTGGGAATGTCAGACTTGCGGGAAAGAGTTGTCCATTACGAATGAGAAGATCGTACTGAATTAGCAGGGTCGAATTTGGTATTTTGTCCAAAAGTGGGGAAGCGGATCATGCAGCGATACAGTATAAATTCTCGCAATGGTGGTATGATTCATATGGATAGTGATGAGAACCAACACCAGATTCCTTGCGATTGGTAGGGGGCAATGTCCATGAAGTCCCCTTCCACAAAACCACTATTCCTCTCATGAAAGTCATTGCAATCCTGATATGAAACCAGTGTTACGCATTTTGATCGTCGAGGACTCAGACGACGATGCTCAATTAATGATACGGGAATTCCAGCGCAGCGGCTATGCGGCTGATTATGAGCGTGTGGAGACAAAAGCAGATATGGAAACTATGCTTGCGCGCCGCCCCTGGGATATCATCCTCTCTGACTATTCCATGCCGCGTTTCAGCGCCATGGGGGCTCTCGCAACGCTGAAGGCAAGCGGCCTTGATATCCCTTTTATTGTAATCTCGGGCACC
>DATKED010000249.1:0-4034 GCA_035512375.1 Anaerolineales bacterium | reverse complement strand
GAACAAGTGTAATTGTTGAACATGCAATTGCTTGTATTCTTCTGGATTACCTTGTTGTTGCACATACCTTTTGATCGTCTCCTCATTGCCTTGTCGACCCACCGTGCCCACATAGTATCCATCCGTCCAGAATTCACCGCCTCACAGCTGCTTCTTGACTTCGGGGGCTCGCTTGAATATCTCTCGCGCAGTTAGACTTTTTACCATCTGGATAATCTGTTTTGGACTGTAGGTCGCTACAGATTGGATCAGAAAATGCACATGGTTCTTGTCGGTCCCAATTTCAATGAACTCGATTTGATAACGCTTGGCAATTTCCAGACACACCTCTTTCAGGACTTCATCCACGTGTCGATCAAACACTGCACGACGATATTTGGCCGGACAAACAAAATGGTACAACAAGATCGAGACGTTATGGCTTTTCCTAATCAGTTTGCTCATGCACCTATTTTAACGCAGCAAGCTGCGGGGAAATGCCCTCATTGAAATTATATAAATCACTTGGCGCCCAAGTAGTGACGCGTCGCGAACCCTAATCCCGTCGGGACCGCCTCCAAAGACAACTTGATGAGATTTTCAACAAGTTGTCTTTGTTTTCAATCTGCATTCAGCAAAACTGTCGCATCTCCCCAATAGGTATATCAGGAATCGAAACAACCTCTGTTGAACTGTTATCGGAGAAGCGCGTGTTCTCTATTTCGCGCGGCGAGGATGGCTTCACTTGGCAGGATCTGTTATGCGATTCACCGCCAGCAATGTCAGATTGAGATCGAATATCCGATTAAGCACACCAGCCAATTCAGCCTGATCACGCGCTTCTCCCGATAAAGTGGCTTCGCCATTGGCCTCGTTGACAACAACCAATGGGGAGAACCAATCTATCCATGTTTCATCCAGATGACCCTTGATGCGTATTTGGTACACCAGTGGTGTGCTCATTTCGGTGGCAATGGTTGACTTGTTCCAGTGGCTTGGACCGTTTGGGAAATCCTCGCCACTGGCCTTCGCGTTAATCTTGGCCCGGTAGCCAGGACAACAATGAGCGCCACAGCGAGATAAACGCCTGCCATCAACCATGCTTGTTGTGTCCCCGTGAGTCCTTCATTGACTATGACAAAAAAGCTCTGTGCAGCGTGAAAGAGGGTCGTCAACACGATACTGCCATCACTGTTGACATAGAGCCAGGTAAAAAGCACGGAACCACCAACCAAACCAAGCAGGGTTGCCAGCGGCGATGCGCCCTCATTCATCATGCCCGGCAAGAGTAATGCCAGGTGCAGTGATCCCCACAGCACGCCGATGATCAAACCTGCGGCGAGGGGCGAGTAGCGCTGCAAGAGTTTGGGCAGGGCATAGCCTCGCCAGCCCAACTCTTCCGGAATGGCAAAGACAAAGAATACAATCGCCAAAATAATATACTGTGCCGTCCCACCTGGGCGCAGTTGGATCGTAGAGATCATCCCTAAGCCCAGGGCGATGAGGCTCATCGTCAGGCGTATTACAAGCGCGAGTACCAAAGCCATTGCCACCCACTTGAGGCTGATCCGCCACTGCGCCAGTTTGCCTAACAGGGCTCGTATGCCTTCCCTGCCTTCTGATACAGCGGTGAGGGAAATGGCAAGGAGAGCCGGAATAAACACCATCACTACCGCTACCAATTCACCCGGTAAGGGCAATAGGGTGGCGGCAAAGGTAAGGGCGATGGTCAACCCGCAAAAGAGTGCGAGCGCGTGCTGTTTGATAATTGAAGTAAGCGTTTTCATTAGTCTATCCTTTCAGTAATATGCTGTGTCATTTAGTCTTCAACGGATTTCCACTACGAGCGGCTTCGACGACTTGCAGAATCGCTGCGGCGGTTACTTTGACCACCTCAGAATCACGCCAGAAGGAGGCGTGATCGGCCCCATCTACGACTTGATGGATACTGTTGGCAGAAAGCGCTGCTAGATCAGTTTGCCAAACCTGCCATAATTCCTCCTGTTCGGGAGACATGCTGTGTTCCGTCGCCGTTAACACAAAAAGTGGAATGTTATCGGGTAACGCAGATTCATGCACCTGGGTCATACTGGCAGGTGAATCCAGGAATTCGGCGCTCTGGGCATCCCAATCTTTCGTAGCGGCAAAGGATGCAGTTAATTCTTCATCATATGGCGTTGGCAAACCCGAATCCGCTTGCCGAAGACCCATGAGCCGCATGACACCCAAGCGAGCCAGGATCGGTGCAACAGAGTAAATCCTGGCATTCGATTCAAATTGTTTCTGCCCTCCGGGCGTGCTCGTCCATTGATCGGGATGAGAGCTATCGATCAAGACCAGACCGGTCACTTCATTGCCATACTGTCCCGCGTATTCACGCGCATACAAACCGCCCATCGACCAACCGACTAGGATATAGGGGGCCGGGATATTCGCGTTTTGAAGCAGGGTATGCAGTTCCCGGGCAATGTGCCGTGCATCACGCGGCTCAGGACTGGGGTCGCTCCAGCCCGTGCCCGCGCGATCATACGAGCAAACACGCGTGGCTTTGGTAACTTCAGGCTGCACCAGAGCCCAGGCTGAAGATGTCGAACCCAGTCCATTTTCCAGGATCACAGTGGGACTCCCGTCCACGTTTGCGCCGGTACAATTCAAGTGCAATTGGTAGCCGCCTACATCGATCAGTTGCCCAGGAGGGGGAAACGTGCGCTGATCGATCGCGGTGGCGATGGATTGATATGCCGCGCCAATGACCGCGAGGCTGCCGATGCCAATAGCCAGCCCCAGCGCGATGCGCTTGAGCCAGATGAACACCCGACTCCTGGGCTTTGCTGTCTGCAATTTAACGGGAGTAAGCGGGGATTGAGTAACAACTTTCATGGTGAGTCTCCTGGTCAAAATTCTTCATACTCGAAACGCTGCGATGCCACCCCGATGAACCCAAGCGTCCAAATGTAGGGATCTCTTCAAGCGCCAGACAAAGACCAGCAACGAGATCATGAGTGGCAGGCTAAACAAGCTGTATCCATCGGGGAATAGGCGAAAAAAGTCTGTGCTGCCCCTAATGAAAGTCTGCGCATGGAGGGGAATGCTGGCAGTAAAGTACACGATCAGGAAACCGTAGACCACCCGATGCCACAGACCAGGATGGAGGACGCGTTTCCAAGCCAACCAGCCGCTAATTCCAGCGTATGTCATTAGCACGGCAAAGAACATATCGAAACGCGCGGTCAGCACATGCTGTAGAAACAGGTCACGCCCGATCAAAAGACTAGTCACGTGCAGATAGATGCCCGTCACCAACGTGGCGGCAGCAGCATATTTCACCCAATAGCCTTGTTGCTTGAAATTGGTATACAAGCCTGTGGGGAATGAATTTGTTGTGTTCATCGCAATCTCCTAAGGATCTCTACCTCTGTTCGTGGTTCGTTCCGTGATTGAGTTGATTCTGCAGTTTCCTTGCTTACATCATAGGAACGGAGCAGGGCGAGAATACCGAAACTGAATTCGATGGTGTGGCAGAGTTAGTTCTGCAATTGTCTTGCTCTACCAAAAATGGCGAAGGCGATCAATGCGAGTGAAAGTGGAATAAAGAACTCGGGGTAGCCATTGCTGGTCGTGCCGATGAAGTCCAGTTCGGGAATGGCATGGTTGAGCGGACCGATATACCAGATTGCCAAATAAAGAATCTCAAAGAGTTTGCTGGTTCCGCTCCAGACGCCTGATGCCAATGCCAGCGAGGGAATGAAGATCGCGCCGGAAATCACTGGGAGCAAGGTTGTCGAATCACCGTCCATGCCAAGACGCGCAAGCGCGCCGCCAGCCATCAGCAATGTGACGACGAATCCGGCCAGCCACTGCGCGGGGATCTGCCGCCATAATGGAGACGCAGAGGAGAAGGTCATTTGTTGGACGTTATTGTGGATTTCCCGATTGCCAATGGCGGACCAAATTAATACGGGCCAGACCCACGCAATCGGTAACACGATCTGGCGCGTCGTTTTGGGCTCACCGAAAAAACAGGCGATGATAAAGCCCACCGCGATCGCGTACCA
>DATKED010000248.1:0-6571 GCA_035512375.1 Anaerolineales bacterium | reverse complement strand
TTATAAATTGACCACGAGTTATACAAGTGGTGATACAAAATATAAAATGTGGGTCCCAGTGCAACAAGTGGATTGATAAACGTCAAGGCGATCCAGATGACGAACGAGAGATTCTTCTGCCCAAGCGACTGGCTGGCTTCCTGCCAGTTCCGACGACCGCCAAGTAATGCCCCCAGTCCAAAGTTGACGATGCAGATCACCAATGAAATCAAGGCAATGGTGATGAGCGTGAAGATGGAACTGATATTTTCATTGCGGAGAAAATTTGAAGCGTTGGCACTGATGATAAAAAGGTTGACGAGCCAGATGGGAAACGAGAGTGATTTCCCCTTGCGTGCAAAATCTTGTGCTTTATATGGAAGACGCGAAACGAGATGGGCAAGAATCAGCGGCACGAACATGACAATCAATACAGGTTGCAAAACTTCCCAAATTGAGATTTGAATGTTCGCACCAAGCAAAAAGGGCAATGTCACTGGAATAATGACTGCGCTGGAAAGATTGGTGACCAGCACTGCCGTGACAACATACTCAATTTCGCCTTTAATGAAACCGATAATGACTGGCGCCGCAATCGCCGTTGGTGCAATAGCCGTCATAAATGCGGTCAGCGCAAGCATTGTGTCAAAGGATGAAAGCGCCATATAACTAAGGAATGCCACGACTATATTTGCAAGCAATATCCACAGCACACTTTTTCGAAACGTCCATGGCTTAAACCCGATGTCCAGAAATGCGAAGAACAACATCACCATCAGCAAATACTGGATCAGGAACGATAACGCATGGGCTTGAGGCAACAATGCGCCAAGTATCATTGTTACCAACAAGCCAAAGACCTTGCCATAAATTTTGAGCAGCAAATTTATCTGAGAAATCATCAACGCTTCAACCAATCCAATATTTTACCCGCCAACATCACTTTCACATTGGTTGACTCATCGTTCACGCATCAAAGCTGCCATCAACTGTCACTGCTTCTTAGCCAACCATCTTCTACCTCATATTTGCCTTCGTTTCTCCATTACACGGCGAGATTGAGCATCTCATCAAGTCGCCGCTGAAGATAAGCGCGTTCAGCACGGTTTCCGCACAGAGCGAGCGCTCGCTGGTAGGAATCTGCGGCAGCCTCGCGCTGGTTTGTCCGACGCAACAAATCGGCGCGCGCCGCGTGATACGGATAAAAACCCTCTGCCTGGCTTTCGAGGCGCATCAGCATCTTCATGCCCGCCTGCACGCCCAATGCCATCGCCACCGCGACCGCGCGGTTCACTTCAACCACCACTGACGGAGTCATTGTCGCCAGTGTGTTATAGAGCGCTGCGATCTGATGCCAATCTGTCGCCTCAGCCATAGGCGCTTCGGCATGCAGCGCGCTGATCGCTGCTTGCACCTGGTAGAGTCCCGGGGCGGACAGTGCGAGCGCCTCGTCCAAGATTGCAATCCCCTCGTGGATTTTTGCCTGATCCCAGCGTGCCCGATCCTGTTCATCGAGCAGGACCAGTTCGCCCGTTGAAGTGAGACGTGCTTCTCGTCGTGAGTCATGTAACAACATCAATGCCAATAGTCCCCGCGACTCAGCGTTCTGGGGTAGCAAATCCACCAGTACGCGGCACAATCGGATCGCTTCCTCGCATAGTTCATGGCGCGTGAGTGTATCGCCAGTAGTAGAGACATACCCCTCGTTGAAGATCAGATAAATAACCGCGAGCAGAGCGTCCAGTCGTTCCGGCATTAAATCAGCAGGCGGAACACGATAGGGGATGCCCGCGTCACGAATCTTCCTGCGCGCCCTTGCCAGCCGTTGAGCCATCGTCGGCACGGGAACGAGGAACGCGCGTGCAACCTCCTGGGTGGATAAGCCGCCGAGCGTGTGCAGCGTCAGTGCGACCTGCGCCTCCAGAGCCAGCGCGGGGTGACAGCAGGTGAACATCAGTTTCAGCCGGTCGTCAGGAATGGATGCATCCATATCGGGTTCCTCTTCAGGGACGACGAGAGAGTGGAGAGCGATGGTGTCCGCTTTGCTCTCAAGAGTCACCGCACGACGGATCCGGTCGATGGCGCGTCGCTTTGCAACGGTCATCAACCACGCCCCTGGGTTGCGCGGAACGCCGTCGATCCCCCAGCGTTCCAGCGCACTGACCAGTGCATCCTGCAGCGCGTCCTCCGCCAGAGTGAAATCCCCAAGCTGACTGATGAGTGCCGCCAGAACACGCCCGTGTTCCTCGCGAAAAGTCGTTTCGATCTGTGCCGCTGCGGTCATCCCATCCCTGCGACTACGATTTCTGCGACCACTGATTCAGCGGGCGGAGTTCAATGGAGCCGTACTTCGCTGTTGGAATTTTCTCTGCCCAGCGGAGCGCTTCATCGAGATCTTTGCAGTCGAGCAAATAGTATCCGCCCAGCTGCTCGTGCGTTTCGGCGAATGGACCATCAGTGATCAGCGTTTTGCTATCTCGCACGCGGACCGTCGTCGCGTGGGCGATGGGGTCCAGCCCATTGTTCGATATCAGAACTCCAGCGGCTTTCGCTTCCTCGCCGAAGCCATACCAGGCTTGCGCCACCGCCTGATGTTCCTCAGGGGTTTTCGGCGCTTCCGACTCATTCCCATACATCAGCAGCATGTACTTCATAATTTTATTCTCCTGTTCTATGGATTATATGACGTTTCGCCTGTCTATAAATACGTCGCACAGGGAGGGGTCAAAATGACAGGCAGATAGACATTCTCATCTCTTACTCATAATTCACACGATAGATTCGGCACTTCGTAATAAAGCACTTCCAGGTGGTTTTGAGGTCACTCCTCGAAAATAATGCAGAGCCGTTTTCGATAAACTGCTAGCGCCTGGTCTGGAGTAAAATGTTTAAGCACCAAGGATGGCAAATATGTCGTACAAGGTTTTTTTTGTGGAGGATGAAATCATTGCCCGCGAGGGGATCCGCGACAATGTAGACTGGCAGGCCGGTGGATTTGAATTTTGCGGCGAGGCGTCCGATGGCGAGATGGCTTTGCCGCTTTTACGTACGGCCCAGCCGGACGTGCTAATTACAGACATTAAGATGCCATTCATGGACGGATTGCAGTTGAGCAAAATTGTACGGGAACGCATGCCCTGGGTGAAGATCATCATTCTCAGCGGCCATGACGAATTCGCCGATGGCATCATCTACGGGCCTTCTGAAACCATTGATATGGTACCCATCGACATCACCCCTCCAAATGAAAACATGGAATGGACCACCGACGTTGCGATCCCACCGGATGTCAAAGGTTGTTACATCCTGCTTAGCGTCGAGTCAAAAAAGCCGCGGACCTATGTAAACTACGCACTTGACATCAGTGATCAATAGGTAATCGGACGCTTGAAGTTTTGTGCCGGCAACATTTATCCAACAGTTTTACTTTGACGCTTCCGCCAGATATGTGGATTGGATCTCCTCACTTCCCACCAGGTCCGCGATCATGCGCGCCAGTTTCACGCTTCGCGTGCAATGGTAAGCACGCGCTGACAAGTTCAACTGCATCATCGCCGCCCGTATAAAGCTCTGTTCCTCATTCTGCGGCCTGAAAAATTGCCTGATATCAAAAGACACATCGTACACACGGAGTTTTGTCTTCACGCTCGTCCTCAAGGGAATGGTGGTGGCACTGGTGATGGTGATCGTCGATTCGAACATTGCGTGGGCATTCTCACCTGTCAGCGCGTTATCCATCATCCACTTTCGGACTGCGGTTAAGGAAACGCGAGATGTGGGCTTCATCTTTTTTACCATGGTCCTTGGCCTGGCGATCGGTACCAGGTTTTACCTGCTGGCAATTGCCTGGGCGGTGGTTATCAGCTTTATGCTCCTGATCATGACACGCTTCGACTGGTTCGCGCGGGAGATGGCGAGTCAGATCCTGCGTGTGCAGGTTCGCAACGGTCTGCCCTTTGATCATCTGTTCGACAAGCCATTCGTCAAATATACCAATGCTTCCGAACTGATCAGTGTGGATACTGTCCATAGTGGCATGTTGATCGAACTTGCTTACAGCATCGGTATGAAGAAATCCAGCCAGATCCAGGAGTTCCTGAGCGAGGTCCGCAATTTGAATGCCAACAACAAGGTCACGTTGAGCGCTGGCTACAACAGCACGGATCTGTAATCCCTCTTGTGGGTGTTCGTAACAGCAATTCCCGACTCACCCGCCACATAATCAAAGTGGATAGTTACCTAATATGCGGAAGGATGTACAATAGGTGTAGCGACAAAAAGGTGTGTTCCATGGAGCCAGCAGCGATACAATCCAACGTTTTTGAAACGCCTGACCATTACCAGCGGGCTATGCTGGGGGCCTGGGAGAAGTTCACAACCAACCAGCAGTTGGATCCGATCGTGCCGCCTTTGATTGCAGCATCCTGGAGACGATCCTGGGGACGTGTGAATCCAAACCATGCCGTGGAATTTATCCGCATGGGAAGGGAACATTTGCTGGCATCACAGACTGCCAGCTTCGATTTAATGGCAATTGCCCGCCCAGTCATGGAAGATGTTTATCAGTGTGTTCAAAACTCGGGGACCACAATCATTCTAACGAACAGCGTTGGGTGTATCCTTGATCTGGTTGGGGATGAAGACATTATCAAGATCATGGAGGGATGGGGAGCCGGACGGGGCACGATCTTATCGGAGGAATTGATTGGCACTACCTCCGTTGGACTGGTGCTGACCGAACGCATGCCGGTACAGGTGGCGGGGACGGAGCATTTCGTCAGGCAATTCCACGTATCGACCGGAGCGGCCGCACCTATATTCGATATCAGCGGCCGACTGCTCGGGGTGCTGGGATTGGTGATGCCGGCGGATCGTTATCACATTCATTCCCTTGGGCTGGTAGCGGCTGCGGCGCGGGCAGTGGAGAACCAGCACCAATCCGACTTGCTGATGGGGGAACAAAACAGCCAGCTGGCACAGCTAAACACCATTCTCTCAACGATTTCAGATGGAATTCTGGTCTTGAATACCGATCATGTAGTGGTACATGCCAATCATGCGGCCAGCCAAATGCTGGGCATTCCTGCGCAGTCCATGGTGGGAAAACCCGCGGGCATGTTATTTACCATGCCGGCCTTTGTGGAAGAATCCATCCGGCGAAGAAAGCCACTGACGGATGTTGAGGGGGTGATCAACGTCAGTGAACGAATGGTAAGTAGTCTGATCAGCGTGGATTTTGTGTTCAGAAATCCGGACAAACTGCAATGGATCATTGTAACGGTGCGTTCGGAAAAGAAGGTACGCAAACTGATACAACAACAGGTGGGGGCTACTGCGTCGCTCACGCTGAATGATATTCCTGGTGAGGCGCCGCAAATGCAACGAGTGCGCAGTTTTGTACGATCCGCAGCTGGGGCACAAGCCAGCATTTTGATCCGTGGGGAAGTGGGTACTGGAAAGAACGCCCTTGCAAGCGCCATCCATAATGCGGGTCCGCGGCACGATGGACCCTTTGTCATTTTTGCATCCGCGTCTGTGCCCAATGAGCTGGTGATCAGCGATCTGCTTGGATATGATGAATCAATGGATAACAACCGCGCCAGCGGTCGTCCAAGCAAATTCGAACTGGCACAGGGCGGAACCTTATTCTTTCAGGATGTGGATGCGCTGCCACTCGAGGCACAGACTGTCTTGATCAATGCGCTGGAGCTTGGTGTAGTTCAGCGCCTTGAGAGTCAACGGGCAGTGGAAGTAGAGGCGCGTATCATCGCATCTACTTCGGCAGACATGGAGACATTAATCGCTCACGGCTCTTTCCGTCCGGATTTGTATTATCGTCTGAGCACGTTCACCATTACACTTCCGCCCCTTCGGAATCGCCCGCGCGACATCCCTCTCGTCGCGGAGCGCATCCTGACCCGCTTTACCAGGCAGCTTGGTTATCAGGTGTCACTTGCGCCTGAAGTGATGGATGCGTTCAGAAAATATGCGTGGCCGGGGAATATCCGTGAAATGGAAGCGGTTTTAGGCCGCGCGGCCACTCAAGTCATTGGCGCGGGTGTCATTGGCCTGGCACACATTCCCAATAATGTTCGCCTCATGGAAGCAAACCCGGAGACCGCCCAGCCTTTTCTACAGGTTACGGTCAGTTCCCTAAGTGAAATGGAGCGCGAGACGATTTTGCTCCTGATCCAGAGGTATCGAGGAAATATTTCGCGCATGGCACAGGTGCTGGATATCAGCCGTACCACCCTCTGGCGAAAACTCAAGGACTATGGTGTCGATCCTGACGAATATCGCTAACAAGGAAAGATTTGTCAAAACAAACATTACAAAGACGTAACAACACTGTTTCATTATGAAACAGTGTTGTTGTTTTAAGTGCTTCATTTAAGAACACTTTCTGACCAAATATTTGACTATTTTTTTGCGGCACCATAGAATGATAAGAGTATATTCTTTAACAGCCCCAAGTACATCGAGTAAATCTGTGCAGGCAAATATGCTTTTCTTCGCCGCAATAACTTCATTTTGGGTCATCAATATGATCTGCCTGCTTATAGTACCCATGCTGCCCGCCAAAAGATCCTGT
>DATKED010000247.1:0-24704 GCA_035512375.1 Anaerolineales bacterium | reverse complement strand
GGTCTTCCTGCTGCGCTCGAAGCACGGCTCGGCATACAACCCACCTGGCATAGGCGGAGGGACCGGCTTCACGGATGTGGGTCCCGGTTACTGGGCTGCAGCCTGGATCAAGCAGCTGGTGGCGGAGGGAATCACGTCCGGGTGCGGGGCGGGCACGTACTGTCCCGAGGCACCGGTCACGCGTGCCCAGATGGCGGTCTTTCTGGTACGGACGTTCAACCTGCCATAGAGCCTTTCTGAAGGGCAATAATAGAAAGAGCCAGAGGCTTGCTATCCCTGGCTCTTTTGATTCGGCATCTTCGGCGATGTCAGAGCCGGACAGCTAAAGCTTTTGTAAGTTACACCCATCTGCAACGGTGTAGCGTAACCTTTGCGTCCATGCCTCGTCTAGGGGATATCTTGTTCATCGTCGACCTTTTTGGTCTGATTTACATTGTTCCCGGGTGGTGCAATGAAGAACCCAAGGAGCTCCCCATGAAAAAAAGTTTTAATTTATCCATTCATCTTTTTCTGGCACTGACCCTGGCTGTCGGTCTGCTAGCCGGTCTCGTGCAGAAGACTTCTGCAGCGGGACTAATTATCTACGTTGATGCAGGTGCCAGTGGGGGAAATAACGGTACCTCCTGGTCAGATGCCTACACTGATCTGCAGAGCGCACTGGCTGCGGCAACGAGCGGCGATCAAATCTGGGTCGCGGCGGGAACGTACACGCCGACGAGCGGCACAGACCGCGCCATCAGCTTTGCCCTCAGGAACAGCGTGGCGATCTACGGCGGTTTTACGGGAACGGAGACTCTGCTCAGTCAGCGCGACTGGGAAACCAACCTCACTATCCTGAGCGGCGACCTGAACGGCGATGATCTGGGCTTCACCAACAACAGTGAGAACAGCTATCACGTGGTCACCGGCAGCGGTATGAACAATACGGCCGTGCTGGACGGCTTCACGATCACCGCCGGGAATGCCAACGGTGCCAGCCTTGCCAGCTACGGGGGCGGCATGTATAGCTCTAATGGCCATCCGACACTGACGAACGTGACCTTTTCGGGGAACTCTGCTTCCCTGGGCGGCGGCGGTATGTTCAACGAAACCGGCAGTGACCCAATACTGACGAACGTCGTCTTTTCGGGCAATTCCGTTACATCCGGTGATGGCGGCGGAATGTACAATTTGAGTAGCAGCGACCCCGTACTCACGAACGTGATCTTTTCGGGCAATTCAGCTTCCAATCATGGTGGCGGAATGCAGAACTACAACAACAGCCGTCCGGCGCTCACGAACGTGATCTTTTCGGGCAATTCGGCTACCAATCACGGCGGTGGGATGAATAACCGCTCCGGCAGCCATCCAACGCTGACGAATACATCCTTCTCAGGTAATTCCGCTCAGTTCGGCGGCGGGATGTACAACTTCCAGAGTAATCCTTTGCTTGCCAATGTCATCCTGTGGGGGAACACAGCCTCCTCCAGTGGACCGCAAATCTACAATTCTACTGACTTCGGCACGTCCGCTACGCCTGTGATCCGCTACAGCCTGGTGCAGGGCTCGGGGGGCAGCGGCGCGGGATGGGATTCCAGCCTTGGCACTGACGGAGGCGGTAACCTCGGTGCTGACCCTCTCTTCATGAATGCAGCCACTGGCGACTTGAGTCTACAAGCTTTATCCCCGGCGATTGACGCAGGTGACAACACTGCCGTGCCTGGCAGTGTCACCACCGACCTGGCTGGGAACCCGCGCTTTAAAGATATTTTGTCAGTGGCAGACACGGGCAATGGTACGCCGCCCATCGTGGATATGGGCGCTTACGAGGCTCAGTTCTTCTGTCCAGCCGGTTCCCGGTTCTACGTGGGTGCGGATGCCACAGGTGCGGAAAGCGGGGACTCCTGGACACATGCATTCACTACTTTACAGGATGCCCTGTCTATAACATCCGGAATGTGTGCAGGCATCAGCGAGATTTGGGTGGCGGAAGGCACGTATACACCAGGCGCCAGCCGCAGCGACACCTTCCAGCTCCTCAACGGAGTAGCGATCTACGGCGGTTTCGCTGGTACCGAATCCCTGCTCAGCGAACGCGATCCGGCTGCTAACCTCACCATCTTGCGCGGCGACCTGAACGGCGACGATGTAGGCTTTACCAACAATGGAGAGAATAGCTATCATGTGGTCACCGGCAGCGGCACGAACAGTACCGCCGTGCTGGATGGCTTCACGATCACTGCTGGAAATGCAAACGGATCTTCCCCGGATGACCAGGGCGGCGGGATGTATAACAACGCCGGCGCTCCCACCCTCACAAATGTGACCTTTTCGGCGAACTCTGCTTCAATTGGAGGTGGAATATACAACGACAATAGCAATCCCACCCTGACGAACGCGACGTTCGACGATAACCAGGCTGGCACAGGCGGGGGACTGTTCAACAACAACAGCAGCCCGATACTGACGAACGTAACTTTAAGCGGCAATAGCGCCTCCAATATTGGCGGTGGAATATATAACTACAGCGGTAGCAACCCTATATTGACAAACGTGACGGTCAGCGGCAACACGGCAGTTAATCTCGCTGGGGGAATACACAACGAAGGAAGTAGCCCGGTGCTCTACAACACCATTCTGTGGGGGAACGGAACAGAGCTGACAAATGACTTCAGTGCCCCAACCATTACCCACAGTATCGTGGCAGGTGGTTGCCCATCTGGCTCAAATTGCACCAACGTGATCGATGCTGATCCTCTCCTGGGTCCGCTGCAAGATAACGGTGGTTTCACCCAGACGATGGCGCTTGGCGCAGGCTCGCCGGCGATCGATGCCGGGGATGACGCGAACTGTCCCGTCGCCGATCAGCGCGGGGTGACACGTCCGCAGGGCAGCGGGTGTGACATCGGGGCATATGAGGTAGAAATTCCGAACTCTGCCCCGACAGACATCGGGCTCTCGTCTTCAGCAGTGAATGAAAATCAACCGGCTGGCACGACGGTCGGTGTGCTGAGCACCATCGACCCGGATGCGTGGAACCATCATAGCTATACCTTCTGCGGCGGGACGGATGACGCCTCCTTCTCCATTGCAGTGAATCTGTTGAAAACAGCGGCGGTCTTCGATTACGAGACGAAATCAAGCTACAGCATCTGCATCCGCAGCACAGACAGCGGAAGCTTGAGCACAACGAAGACCTTCGTGATCGGTGTCAATGACCTGATCGACACCCAGACCTTCGGGGATGTGTCTGACACCTATTGGGCCTGGAACTTTATCGAACAGCTGTACGGGGCAGGCATCACCGGCGGATGTTCGCTCAGTCCGCTCCAGTACTGCCCTGAAACCACAGTGACCCGCGCCCAGATGGCAGTCTTCCTCGAACGCGGCATCCATGGCTCCACGTACAACCCACCCTTGGTAGGAGGCAGTTCGGGCTTTGACGATGTGCCCACATCCTACTGGGCAGCCGCCTGGATCAAACAGCTGGCTGCCGAGGGCATCACCGGTGGGTGTGGGAGCGGCTTGTATTGTCCCGAAAGCCCGGTCACGCGTGGGCAGATGGCGGTCTTCCTGCTGCGCTCCAAATACGGCGCATCCTATGCGCCGCCTGCGGTGGGAGCCAGCACGGGTTTTGGGGATGTACCCGCCACCTACTGGGCGGGAGCCTGGATCAAGCAATTAGTGGCGGAGGGCATCACCGCCGGTTGTGGGACTGGCACGTACTGTCCGGAGGATTCTGTGACGCGCGCCCAGATGGCGGTCTTCCTGGTGCGGACGTTCAACGTTCCGTAAAGTGATTTTGAACTGGCGGGAACAAACAGAGCTGGATGGGTTCAATCTCCCATCCAGCTCTGTTTTACGTAGCAATGCTTCCAAAAAGGGTTTTTTGGGAAAGTAGAAATCAGAAAGTTTGTCTCGCAGGAAGTGAATGTTTGATTGGGGAGTTAAAGGAGATACAACCTAATCATGACAATCTCTATCTTGTTTTTTAGGGAAAGGCGCTATAATTGTTTCGATTCACTTGTCTAGGCAGGGTGAGCTGAAAACATTTCTCAAAGAGATGAAAATCACCTTCTTGGAGAGAATGCTTGCTTATGTTCATAAAATTTCATGAAATACTGGTAGTCCACTTTGGTTTGATCCTGACTCTGGTTGCGGGGACGGTGACAGATTCTAATCGGAGTGCGCTTGTAGACCCTGGCGTTCCGACCCAGGCCCTGGCTTTAGTGCCGGGGGGTTCACTGAGGGATTGGGTGACCAATACGGATTGTCCATCCACGGATCAGCCCGGGCCGTCTCGTCCGCAGGGTAGGCAGTGTGCTGTTGGCGCGGAGGAACATCCAGGTGCGATTCCTATCACTGATGTTCAAACAATCACAATCCCAGCCCTCAGCGATTGGCAGGCTGGCAGCCTTGCTTTTTCGCATGGAGCCGCAGGCGAATGGGATCATTATCTGTGGGGCGGATTCGCAAACTCTCTGATCAAGAGGGGCAACACCTACTATCTATACTACCAGGGATCGCCATCCTACGACAATCAATGCGGTTCCGTGGCGTACCGTGCGATTGGGGTAGCGACCAGCACGGATGGCGTCCACTGGGTCAAGTCTGATAAGAATCCTGTTATTTCCTGGTCCAGTCAGGGGAGTATTGAGGAGGGCGCTGTCAGCTCTGCGGCCTGGGTAGGTGCAGACGGTAGAATTTATATCTATTATGGCGCAAATACTGGTTCGGGGTGTTTGGTCAATGCAAATGCCAGATTGGCAGTCAGTGAGGATGGAGAAAATTTCCAAGATCTGGGTGAGGTTCTTTCGGGACGTGACCCGAATGTTTGGGGCTCGGGGGACGAAATATTCCCCGTGGGTGTTTACATCTACGAGAATCAGTCGTACATGTACTACATACCCAATGGAGTCCCGTTGTCCAGGAAATTAGGCGTAGCCATTGGAGGGTCACCCAGTAGCTTTACACAAACCACGGGAATAAATAATTCCACGGTTCCCGCCTGGGGACCAGTTTCGATCATCCTTGAGGGCTCTGATTCTGTGCTGATCACCAATCCCGGTGATGCGAGTAGACCGATTAATATTTACAGATTTGATGCGGGCAATCCGTCCCTTATTCAGTTTTATGATTCGTATGTACTCCCAGATTGCGCTCAAGCTTCCGTTATCTATGAGAGTGGCGCTCAGCATTGGATGATGTCTTGCCGCAATCAAGGTTTTGAAAGCTACCTTATCAGACATGCCTACCCTGTCCATATTTTTGCGGACGTTCCGGCATCGCATTGGGCATGGCAATATGTAGAGCGCTTGTACGAGTCAGGAATCACTGGCGGCTGTGGTGTGAATCCGTTCAACTACTGCCCCGAAGCGGCAGTAACACGCGCCCAGATGGCGGTCTTCCTGCTGCGAGGGATGCATGGCTCCTCGTACAATCCCCCTGCTGTAGGTGGAAGTACGGGCTTTGGCGATGTGCCTCCTTCCTACTGGGCAGGGGCATGGATCAAGCAACTGGCAGCCGAAGGGATCACCGGCGGCTGTGGCAATGGGAATTACTGCCCCGAGGCGCCTGTCACGCGTGCCCAGATGGCGATCTTCCTGCTGCGCTCCAAATATGGGGCAGGCTATACTCCACCAGAGGTGGTGGGCAGCACGGGCTTTGGCGATGTACAACCTGACTATTGGGCGGCTGCCTGGATCAAGCAACTGGTGACCGAAGGCATCACAGCGGGTTGTGGGGCTGGCACATACTGTCCTGAGTCTCCCGTTACGCGGGCGCAGATGGCGGTCTTCCTGGTCAGGACGTTCAGTTTGCCGTAAGAGCACGCGAATAAAACGAAAGGATGGAGACTCCTTTTTTTTATAGGGATCGGTCTTGGCAGTTGGATCCCCTGCCTGAGCACCTCTACAAAATTGTTAAGCCTGCCTGCCCTGGTATTATTCCTGAGCATGGACTGTAGATTTAAAATACACGGTATGAAAAATAAAACACCTCGGCATATTTTCCCAGGCTTTACCATAATCCTGCTCTTATTCACATCTGTTGCGGCAGTTCCGATCGGCAGTGGCTCCGGAAGCCTGCCGCAGTATACAAAAAATATTCCTGTGCAAGCGGCTCCTGCCATTGGCTCGTGTTCGGTCTTCCCGTCCAACAACTATTGGAATATGCCTGTGAACACCCTGCCCGTCCATTCCCTGTCTGCAGCGTGGATCAATTCGATCGGGGCGACCCGGCATTTCCACATGGACTTTGGCTCTGGCACCTGGGATGGGGGTCCGATCGGCATTCCATACAATATTGTTTCCGGTGCCTCCACCACCCAATATAATGTGGACTTTTACTACCCGGACGAATCAGACCCGGGACCGTACCCGATCCCGGCAAACCCAAATATCGAGCATGGTTCAGACCATCACATCCTTATGGTGGATGCAGACGACTGTACGCTCTATGAAATTTTCGATGCGGAAAAGGTCAACGGGCAGTGGTACGCAGGCTCGGGTGCGATCTGGGATCTGAACTCCAACGCCCTGCGCCCCGAGGGTTGGACATCTGCCGATGCGGCGGGTCTCCCTATCCTGCCCGGGCTTGTCCGATATGAGGAGGTGGCAGCCGGGGAAATCAACCATGCCCTGCGGTTTACCGTCAATTGCAGCGCCGATTACTACCTCTGGCCTGCCAGGCATATCGCGCCTTCAGGGAACTGCGCCACGCCTGTTCCTTTCGGCGCGCGCTTCCGGTTGAAGGCAAACTACAACATGAGCGGGTTTTCTCCGCACGCTCAGGTCATTCTGCAGGCAATGAAAACATATGGGATCGTCAATGCCGATAACGGCTCTCCCTGGTATGTGAGCGGTGCACCGGACGAAAATTGGGACAATAATGTCCTCCATGAATTGGATGTTCTCACCGGGAATAATTTTGAAGCTGTTGAGACTGCCGATCTGATGCCCTGGATTTTTAGCGATGTCCCAGACTCCTACTGGGCCTGGCAATATGTTGAGCGTCTCTACAACGCCGGAATTACAGGTGGCTGTGAGTTGAATCCCCGCAGGTATTGCCCGGAAGACAACGTTAATCGCGCTCAGATGGCAGTGTTTCTCGAGCGCGGCATCCACAATTCTTCGTACTCGCCACCTGCAGTGGGAAGCAGTACAGGGTTCGGCGATGTGTCTCCCAGCCATTGGGCAGCCGCATGGATCAAACAACTGGCAGCAGAGGGCATCACAGGAGGCTGCGGGTCTGGCATCTACTGTCCTGAAGCTCCTGTCACGCGGGCACAGATGGCGGTATTTTTGCTGCGCTCCAAATATGGGGCAGGTTACAATCCGCCTGCCGCGGGAGGCAGCACCGGCTTCGGGGATGTACAACCTGCCTACTGGGCAGGGGCATGGATCAAGCAGCTGGTGGCGGAGGGCATCACGGCAGGTTGTGGGAGCGGGAATTATTGCCCTGAGTCTTCTGTCAGCCGGGCGCAGATGGCGGTCTTCCTGGTACGGACGTTCAACCTGCCTTGATCGTGATCTTTCTTGTAGTGTTCATAATAACAGGCAGGCTATGTTTGCACATAGCCTGCCTGTTATTATGAACGTACTTCCAATCCCCTCGCCTGCAAACGTTACACCTTCCCACCATTTAGCGCCGCCTCGATGATCTGCTGAACGCGCGGCGCCATGCTGGATGGATCAGGATGCAGACCTTCAACGAGCAAGGCACTGTCGTAGATTTGCTCGATGATCAGAGTCTGCAATTCGAAAGAAGGGTCTATCTCGAGCAGTTTTTTTAGAATGACATGGGAAGGATTCAACTCCAGGACCTTCTTTGGAAGTTCATACTCCTTGCCCAGATATTTATAGACACGCTGTAGTTCCGGGTTGAGCGCGCCGTCTGCATCTGCCAGACGGGCAACGGATTGCGAAAGCCGGTTGCTGGCACGCACATCGGTCACCCGTTCGCCTAACACCTGCTTGAAGCGTTCGATCAATTTACTGAAATCCGCTTCGGCGATTTGCTCCTGTCCCTCGGTCTCTTTGGGTTTATCGGTGATCTCCGCCTGGGCAACATTTTTCAGTTCAAAATCCTTGTGCTTGCGCAGGCCCATCAGCATGAACGAATCCATTGGCTCGGTCAGAAGTAGCACTTCGGTACCCTTCCCCTGGAAATAGTCCAAATGTGGACTGCGCAGGACGGACTTTGGATCGTCGCCAACGATGAAATAAATTTCCTTTTGTTCAGGTTTCATCCGCCCAACGTAGTCCTCCAGCGAGGACCAGGTTTCAGGATGTAAATTGGTTTTGAAGCGCAGCAGGGGCTGGATGCTTTCAGCTTCTGCCAGGTTGGTTGCAACGCCTTGTTTCAGGTAGGCGTCAAACTCCTCCCAGAATGTCTGATATTTCCCGGCATCAGTTTTGGCAAGAGTCTCCAGTTCTTTCATCACCTGACCCGTGACGACTTTTTTCAGACGCGCCATGAGTCCGGTCGCCTGCACGGTCTCGCGCGAGATGTTCAAGGGCAAATCTTCTGAGTCCACTACGCCCTGCACAAAGCGCAGGTGTTCGGGCAGTAAATCCATGTTGTACTCATCGATCAAAATATTTCTGGAATAGAGTTTTAGTCCATCCTGCTTGCGCGGGGAGAAAATACCGCGCTCGCCTTTGCCAGGCACATATAAGAGCGCATACAACTGGACAGGTGCATCCGTGACGATGTGAGTGTGCAATAGCGGATCTTCAAAATCCAGAGTCAGTTGCTTGTAGAAATCATTGTACTGTTCCCCGCTCACATTCTGCTTTGACATACGCCAGATGGAAGTCTGTTTGTTGACCGGCTGTTTTTCCTCGCCCACGTAGATCGGGAAGCCAATATATTCAGAGTGTTTATGAATGATATTCTTCAAGCGATATTCATCTGCAAACTCAACCGCATCGTCGTTGAGTTTGATCTCGACCTTCGTGCCGCGCTCGTTCATTTCTGCGGGGCTGACCTGATAATTATCCTCGCCAGTGGCATACCAGGTAACTGCCTTTGCACGCGGCTTATAGGAACGAGAAGTGACTCGCACCCATTCCGCCACCATAAAAACGGAATAGAAGCCCACGCCGAACTGGCCAATGACCTGTGTCAGATCTGTACTCTTGTCTTTGGTGGCTTCCAGGAACTTACGCGCCCCAGACTGGGCAATGGTCCCCAGGTTTTCGATGATCTCCTCTTTGGTCATGCCCACCCCTGTATCCTGAATGGTGAGCATGCGGGCTTCCTTGTCCACGTTCACTTGGATGCCTAACTCAGCCGCCGGGTCGAGCACATCCTGATTCGTCACCATCTCAAAGCGGATGCGGTTCAGCGCGTCCGAAGCATTGGAGAGCAATTCCCGCAGGAATACCTCGCGGTCTTTGTACAGGGAATGGATCAGGATGTTGAGCAGCTGCTTGGTCTCAGCCTTGAAATGGAAGGACTGGGATTCATCCCTGGTTGTAGTTTGATCTGAATCGCTCATAGGTTCCTCCGGGTGAAATCAAAAACTTGGATGGATTGTTTGTTACGGAACTGTTTCCGACCCCATTTTATATCGCACCAATCAAGTTGAGACAAGAGATTTGTTAGAGAAATATCAGCATCACTTGTGGAGAGAAAGCTCATGAGCACTTGGGAGATTCCCGGTTCTGCAGAGGGATTTATCCTGGGATGGGCATAACTTTCCAGCAATGACAGATTTAGAACCTGTTAAGAGTGTGAATTTGGCGCACAGGTTGGTGGGGCGCCTCTGCTATAATGCCCGGCATGATTTTAATTACCGGTGCAACGGGATTTATCGGTCGTGCCCTGGTTCGCCATCTTTCTCAAACTGGACAGCCGGTTCGGGTATTACTGCGTTCCTCCCCCGATTCCCCGCGCTTGCCGCGCGGTGTTCCTGTGGAAGTGGCGGTTGCCAGCCTGAACGACGAGCGCGCCTTACGTGCCGCCTTGCGCGGGGTGGACCAGATCTATCACCTCGCCAGTGCAGGCACGGAAGGACGGCGCGGCAACCTGCTGAAAACCGATGTGGAAGGTACGCGCATCCTGGCACAGGTGGCTGCCAGTGCGGATATCGAAAGGCTGGTCTTTCTCAGTCACCTGGGCGCAGACCGAGCCTCGGCATTTCCCATTCAAAAAGTGAAAGGGATCGCCGAGGAGCACATCCGCCAAAGCGGCGTCCCATATACCATTATCCGCTCGTCGGTCGTTTTTGGACCCGAAGACCGTTTCACAAATAATTTGTCGAAGGTCCTGCGCGCTGTACCCGGCTTTTTCCCCATCCCGAGCGACGGACGGACATTGATCCAGCCCCTTTGGGTTGAAGACCTTGTCACTTGTTTGCTGTGGGCGTTGCAGAACCCTGAGATGGCGAATCAGACCTATGAGATCGGTGGCGGCGAGTACTTCTCGTTGCGCCAGGTGCTTGAAAAGCTGATGAGCGTCACGCGTGCACGCCGGTTGCTTGTCTCACTCGCGACTCCGCATATGCGCGCCCTCCTGGTGATGCTCGATGCTTCCATCCCAAACTTCAATATTTCAACCTACTGGCTTGACTATGTTGCCGTCAATCGAACCTGCCCGGTGGATAACATGCCGCGTATTTTTGGGTTGATGCCGGCGCGCTTCGGTTATCGCCTGGATTATCTCGCGCGCAAACCCTGGTATTCCGACCTCTCGGAAAAGATACAAAAGACCCTGCGTCTCCCGCGCTAACTATGCCAGCTCCCGTTATCAGAGTACTCGAATCTCCTGAAGATATGACCGCCGTTGAGTCGCTGCAGCGTGCCGTATGGCCCGGCAGTGAAACGGATGTGGTACCCACCCACATGTTGATCACAGCCGTGCATAACGGCGGACTCCTCGTTGGCGCATTCGCAGATGATCAGTTGGTTGGCTTTGTGTTTGGTTTTCCCGGCATCGAATTCACGCCTGATGGTCCGCGTCCAAAGCATTGTTCGCACATGATGGGAATTCACCCCGATCAAAGGGACTCAGGCATCGGCTTCGCGTTGAAGCGTGCCCAGTGGCAGATGGTGCGCCATCAGGGTCTCGATCACATCACGTGGACGTACGATCCGCTGCTCAGCCGCAATGCATATCTCAATATTGCGAAACTGGGCGCGGTCTGCAATACGTATCGGCGCTCCGAATATGGTGACATGCGCGATGGCCTGAACGCCGGACTGCCCTCCGACCGTTTTCTGGTGGACTGGTGGATCAACACCCGCCGCGTCGACAGGCGGCTCAGCAAACGCGCCCGCCGCCGTTTGAAGTTGGATGATTTTTCAAAAGCTGATCTGCAGCCGCTTTACTCCCTCCAGCTTCGCGCCGATCACTTGCCCCACCCGCCTGAGCATTATTCGCCCCTGAATGGGAATCTCACACTTGCTGAAATTCCAACAGATTTCAGCATATTGAAGGATGCAGATTTTTTGCTGGCACGCGACTGGCGATTTTTCTCGCGTGAACTCTTCGAGACCGCTTTTGCCGCAGGGTACATTGTCACCGATTTCGTTTACGATCAATCACGCAGTTTTTATGTGCTTGCACATGGAGAAAGTACATTGCTGATCAGGTAATCATTCGGAAGGGGTTTATCAAAACAAATCCGCCACGTTCGTGGCGGATTTGTTTGTTGGATGTTATTCGATTGAGGAAGTCCGGTATTTGAAATAATTAAGGGCTGATTCACCTCCGCATATTGGAATTGCCATTAGGCTCCTGCGCGCTCATGCCAACTGGATGATAGGTAGGCTCGTTATAGAGCGGCCGCGAAGCAGCGGCTGGCGTAGGCTTGGGCGCAGGGCGCGGGAATGACTGATTGGGAGTGCGAAGAGATTCATTATTGGGAGTACGATAAGCGGGCTGGTTCTGATACCGCGAAGATCTCTGATCGGCAAGCGAGAAGATGCGTTCCCCGGCAATGGAGAACGTGTTGATCAGCAGAACACGGATGAGGAGGACTATGGCGGCTACAAAGATCGGCACGACCTTGGTCATGGTTGTCGCACCGAGCAGGATCCCTCCTACTGCACTATGCTGGATCATCGCCACGGAGATCCCCCACCAGGTAAGGCTGGCGTTAAAGGCGGCCGCCAGGAACCATGCGGCAAATAGATACCATACTTCAGCAGGTTCGTCCCGTCCCTGTTCGGGAGTGAAGATGCGTGCAATGCCAGCGAAATCAATGGCACAGAAGGCAATGGCCAGCATGGTTGCCCAGCGGATGCCACCAAACGTCAGATCGCCAAGAATATCGCGCAAGGCAAATGATGTGCTGGAAAAGTTGAATACTTCAAATGCCAGCAAAGCACACAGAATGATCACACCAAAGATCAATCCGCGCTTATGGGCGGTTCCCTGTAGAAAGGGAAGTAGCCCGAAGGAGAGCGAACGGTTCATGGAAACCTCCTGTGGCATCTGGCCACAAACTTGAAAAAAACAGCGATGCCTAAATATAGAACACTTGTTCTAATTTGTCAAGAGTTAAGGGTTGTTTTTCTATTGCAATGCCCCACTCCAGTATTTGTCGTCTCGTTATAAAGCTATGGTTGTTCCATCAAGCCTCTGCGCACAACATCCAATGTCTGCAGTGCGGTCAGATTGCGCCAGGGCCAGGCACTCCGCATCCGAACGGGGTCATCGAAAAAGTTGCGCGCGAAGGTCAGGTGGAAGTTATCGGAACTGAGTCCGTGGTTGGGTAAAGGTTGGACTGCCGCCCAGAAATTCCATAGCGGGATATCGTAATCGTACGCGATCTGCGCGATGGTGACATTGATGCTGTGATCGCCTTCGAGGTTGTCCGCTTTGGTGGCGATGATCGGGACTGCGCCCGTTTCAAGGATGCGTTCGATCACGCGGCGCATGTATTTATCATATTCCTGTTCGGGCTTTTCGGACCACCATGTTTCCATGCTCACGAAGACAATGGACGGGTTCCATGTCCGCAGCTCGCAATCGAGCGGCGACTCGTTTGTGTTGCAGGCCTGCGGGTCTGCACGCAGAGGGGAAAGGATCGCGGCGACGTTGAATCCACCTTTGACCGCAAGACTCTGACGTGAGTATGAATCTTGATAGTAATCAATCGTTGGCTGGAGATAAGCATACTCTTCGCCGAGGCTGAACTCGCCAGGGGTATCGAAAAAGGCAAGAAAATAAGACGAGACATTCTGGCAATCACCAATGACGGAGAAACGTGTTGGGTCGTTGCCCATTTCCAAGCCGCGTTGATGGACCGCCCGCATCGCGTCGCTGATCTCGGTTGGCACGGCGGGCATTTGCATCCAGGCATCTTCTTCGAGCGGAGGCTTGGGCGTGAACGTAGCGGTCGGCAAAACGGTCTCTGTTGTGGAGAGATCAGTCGCATCCATAACGGAATCCGCGGGAACCGCGGTCGGCTGTGTCTGAGCCGCTGAATCAGCCGCCTGGACAGGAATGTTTGTGGGCGCTGCCTGTCCTGCTGAACATGCGACAAGCAGCGTCATCGTTATTAAGAGAAAAAAGATTTTGTTTTTCATAATCCTATTTGCATTGAGTTTGAATTGCTTCTGCGATCTCGTTCGCCAGTAAAGTTTCGCCGGCGGGCGTGAGATGGATGGCGCTGTTCGTGAATTCAGCCGCGGGGACGAGATCCCACAGGTCGAGATAATGCCAGTTGCGTGCCGCGGCGTGCTCTGCAAGTAGTTGTCGATATTCATCGTAAGCCCAGCGCGGATAAAAGAAATTATAGCGGATGTCGCTGTTGAGTCCGTCGCTGATGAGCATCGGCTCATTGACAAGCAGCGTATCCGCAGGGATGGACATGCCGGCATCGAGCACGTCCAGAGCAAGCGCATCCTGTAACGAAGTTAGCCCATGAAAATCATCGTTCGCTGCGAGATCGGTTTGCGCACGTTCATAGTTTTCAGGATAGACCTGATCGATGCCTGTGGACGCCCACAGCGCGCCGTAGATCTGCAAACGCAGGAGATCCGCGACGGCCCGCCTCTGACTCACAAAGGTCTGCTCCCATTTCGATGCGTTGACCAGCGCCGGGTCGTTCTCGTTCATTGGTAATTCGTAATTCGTAATTAGTTGACGGACGCGTTCCGCATTATTGGCGACGATCGGCGATGTCAGCTGCTTGTCGTTCGGAAAGGCTTCCAGTGTGGTGAGCCAGATCACCATGTCAGGCTGGTATTGTTTTGCCTGATCAAGGATCATCAGATCTTTCATGAGCGAAATGGTTGGATAACCAAGATTGTATGCGTGGATGGTTTTGCCACATGCAGAGATCGCATTCGCATTGAGTTGACCTGCCAAAGTCTTCTCAGGCATGAGCAGTGTACCCCACACAGATGAATCGCCGATGAGCAGGACGCGGTATTCGTCAGGTGTTTTTTCCGTCCCGGCAACGACGTGGGAGGCGAACATGGCATCCAGGTTGAAGAGGCTCAGGTTATAGGATTCGCGCGTCTCGCCAAATGGAAGGCGCTCGCGCCCGGGGAAGATGGAGTTGTATAGAGACAGGTTTCCGAATCGAATATCTTTGATAAAGATAAATACAATATTGAACAACACGAACAGCAGCATTGCTTTGAGAAGAACGGGAAAGAGACGAATACGAGGTTTGGCTTGTTGCATGATATCTACATACCAAATAACTTCCTGAACACCTGCCAGGACAGTGCGGGTGCACTCAAAGCGAAGAAGACCCACCCCAAGGCGACGAAATGAAAGGTGAGCAATGTGCCACTGATTTGTAGGACAGGCTGAAGACGGGCGTTTTGTCCTAAATTCGGATAACGTGTTCGTACGAATTCACTCCAACGGTTTTGGAGGAAAAGTCCAACTCCATGCCAGAGCCCCCAGAGTACGAAGTTGAGGGTAATGCCATGCCATAGCCCGATCAATAGCATCGTCGCTATTTGACCGGTCAGGATCATCGTCCAGGCCGGGATGTTTTTGAAGCCGCGTATCCAGCGGTTAAAGGGATTAAAGAAGTACGAGCGAAACCACTGGGTAAGTGTCATATGCCAGTTGTTCCAGAATTGGGTCAGGTTGGGTTTGGTGTAGGGGGCGGCGAAATTTTCAGGGAGTCTGACGCCGACAAGGCGGGCGATGCCGATGGCAATATCCGTGTAGCCGCTGAAGTCGAAGTAGATCTGAAATGCGTACGCATACACAATGATCCACATCCAGCCTGCCGTGCGGACCTGTGTCGCCAGCGGATCGTTCAGCGCGATCAGTGCCAGCGTATCAGCAATCACAAATTTTTTGAATAGCCCAAGGAAAATGCGTTGCCCTGCGAGAAATGTTTCATCCTGCGTGAGCTCGAACTCTCTTTGCAGGTCATGTGCGAAGCGTTCTGCGCGATCAATGGGACCTGCGGCAAGTGATGGGAAGAAGACAACGTACGTGGCAAATTCCGGCAGCGTCAGTTCGGGGAGGCGTCCCATTTGCTTATCGCGCAGGACATGGATGAGACGGAATGCAATGTATGAAAAGCCGAGCCAGCGCAGGTCTGTGAACGAGGCACTTTCAACCGGACGATTCGCAAGGGTTCGGAAGAAAATACTGGTTTGCAGGGAAAGTACCGGCGTTTTGAGAACAACAAGAATGGCGATCAATAAAATGATCGTGCCGCTGATTGCCCATATAGAGCGGCGTGAAATCCAGGTGATGGATAAGATCACCAATCCAAGCATGACTATAAAAGCAAAATACTGAAAAAATTGTGGAGGAGTTGTGGCTGTGACAATGGGGTCGGGGAGCAGGTAGCGTGAAAGTTCAATAACAGTTACCAATCCCACGATGATGAGGAACCCAACCATATTTTGAGGCGAGCGCCATGTTGAAGATCCTTCGTTCGCGTGGGCGCCGGTTTGCGATGTAATCAACCATGTAAGCAGCATCAGCGCCAGTGAAAGCGATGGCAACCAGAAATCGAAGGAGCGCAACGGGAGGGCAGGCTGGAACCAGTAAAGCGCAAGTATGCTGGATGCGAGCAGAAGATACGTCCGACGCGTACCTCGCGTCAGTGCGCCGATCAGCAACGAGATCAGGATGGAAGCGCCGATTTGAACGAGTCCCATTAATATCCCCGACCGATCCAATTGGGACGTTTGTCAGCCTTGGAGATGATCGACCCTGCTAGCGGACTCCGCATACCAGCCACTCTCCACCTTCCTGCAGGACCTGATAGGTGCGCACGGAGAGGTCGAGTTCCTGGTCTTCATCGTTGTAAGTGGCAACGATATTGCCATTGCAAAGCACGAGGACGGTATCGCCGTCGGTCCCGGTCTGTTCACAAGCGACGCCTTCGAGCCGCGCCGTGACCGCTTGAAAGGAGTCCAGTTCAAGAAGTGCGTCATCTTCCCACTCACCACAGGAGAGTGTTGACAGACGATCTGCATCTTTTGCAACCAGGGCATTGAGATAGTCGTCAACGGCTCTGGCAGGGGCATCTTCATTGTTTGATGCACAAGCCGCCAGGAATAAAGCAGCAATTATGGTGACCAGGATCAGGGAAAATTTGTGCACGGAAGTCTCCTCGTTTGGTGAGTCCGAAAAGGGATTATATGCGCGGCAATTTGATTGTGCAAGCGGTGGGATGAACAATATTCGCCGTATTCCCTTGCATGGCTAATGACATTCCGCACTGCCGCTATCTGTGAAGGTTGAACCTACAACCGGGATAAACTGCCAGTCATAACCGGTCTCTCGCAGGATGAGCTTCAATACGCCAGATGTCGATGAGTCCCGGACTTCGCTGGTCGGCAAGGGCGTATCAAAGCTGTAAAGATCTGCACCTCCCGTACCGACCACAAACTCGCGCACCCCTAACGGGTCCGGTTCTCCCCGCGCATCCATCGGCATGAAGCGCTCATAGTTGTGCTCATGCCCATTGAGCACCAGCTCCGCACCGGCATCATAAAGGACCTCCCACAGCGTTTGAACCGTTGGGTCTCTGCCGTGTTCCACTCCTGATGACCAGCGCGGCCTGTGCCAGTAAGCCAGGACGCATTCGCTCGGGTTTTCAGCCAGGTCAGATTGCAGCCATGTGACCTGAGGTCCATTGGGTGAAATGTCGATCTCGGAGTTCATCGCGTAGATGCGCCAGGCACCCAGATCGTAGGCGTAATACTCGGGAATATTATCGAAATACTGGAAATACCCCGCCGCGCCCGGCGTGTGATAATCATGACTACCCGGTACTGGTCTTGTTCGTTCTTTATGACGCCCCCAGGTTGGCTCATAACAATCCATATATTCAGCGTATGTACCGTCACTGTAGGCATTGTCTCCGGTGGTGAACACAGTACCAGGGATGGCGTCCAATAATTGTGCTGTCATCTCATCATCGTCATTGTCATTGTCACAGGAGGCTATATCGCCTGCTCCCACAAAGACTTCAGCACCGGCTGGCAGGGGTGGAGTGGGAGTTGATGGCGAATCGCTGCCCAGCGTGATGACCAATTCGGGCGGGAAATCGCCTTCCCGGGAGGAAAAGGCTATCCCATCACTACTGTCCGCCACCAGCACAAAACTAAATCTCCCGTTTTCTCCCACCTGGGAGGTGACATTGTATTCCACCCAGGTCTGTGAGTTGATACGATCTTTATTGTCGATCGCGTTGCTTATGCGGGCAGGACGTGTGTTCCAGGTAATTTCAGATTCCTCCCACGCAGGATTTGACATGTACACTGCCGGCCCATCTCTGGAATCATTGGCGGCGGCGTACACGCGGAATCGCGCACTTTGGACCGTACCGGATATGCCCGTTACTGTGAACCGGATGAAACTTTCGATATCCGGATCACTTTGGCCATCGGTCCGTAACGTTGCACCGCTCCCATTGTTTTCATCAGGATTTGACTCATCCACCCAGGCATCAGCCTCGGCAATGAATGTGAGAGGGGTATCTGGTGATACTTGTGTGCCGGTAGGTGTTGCTGGGGATGCAGTTACAGAAGGGAGAAACGTTGGGGTGGGGCTTGCAAGTCCCACGGCTGTGGCAGTTGAACCAACAGGTGGGGTGTTGGATGGTACGCAGCTGATCAGAGGGGAAACTGTAATGATCAAAAAAAGAGTGGATATCACACGAAGATTGCTGTTTGTTTTTCGAACACTCGCATGAATTGAGCGCTTGATACGGATCGTCACTATCTCCTCCGAATAACTTGGCTAATACAACCCGGCGTTGGGCAGCGATGGCTTTAAATTAATCGTTGTGGGGAAAATCAGCTTAAGAGAAAAACGGAATTGGTCGCGAGCTGAATACACTCATCCCTGGCTATATCATATTGAGTCTAGCCGCGGCAAATTAAAACATAATTAATTCAAAATTTCTTGTTTGCAGTTTTATCCGCGCACAAAATAAATGATGGAGATCACCACGCCGATCGTCACAACGGTCCAGCGCAGAGTGGATGGCTTAATGCGACCCGCGAGTTTGCCGCCCAATGTCCCGCCGATCAATGCGCCGATTGCCACCACCAGCGCGGCGGACCAAACGACCTGTCCCGAAAAGAGGAAGAAGATCGCCGCGGCAATGTTGACGCTGAACGCGACCGCCTGTTTGAGCGCGTTGAGACGTGTCAATGTATCCTCAAGGGTCAGCCCCAATGCGGATAGAACGATCACGCTCAGGCCTGCGCCAAAGTAGCCGCCATAGACCGACGCCAACCCGACAGGCAACCACGTCAGCTTTTCGAGCCCGCCGCCATGCCCTTCTCCCATGCGGCGTGTCAACCACGTGCGGACCGGGTCTTGAATCGCCAGCAGACCCGATGCAAGCAGGATGAGATAGGGAACCAATTCCCTGAATAATCTTTCTCCGGTTTGCAAAAGAAGAAACCCGCCGACCACGCCACCGACGATACTGGCAGGCACAATGAGCCACAGGCGATCCTTTTGAGTCCGCACGTCATTCCACTGGGCAAGCGTCCCGCCGAAATAACCTGGGCAGAGCGCCACCGTGTTCGTCACATTCGCGGCAACCGCTGGGATGCCTAAAAACGTAAGCATCGGGAATGTAATCAGCGTCCCACCGCCTGCCAGAGCGTTGACGGCGCCTGCCGCCAATGCGGCCAATCCGACAAAAACAAATTCAATTCCACTGAGCATATTTTGAATAAAACCCTTCCTTGAGATTGGTCCAGAGGCGATCATGGGTTCACGATCTGCATTATATCCGTTGCATGGGAAGAGATGGAGCAGGGTCAGTATAACAAACGTTAGTTGAATAATAGCCGGGTAGTAGTCGAATCGTTTTTGGAGTTTCAATTGCGAATGAACAGCCAGCCTTCCGCTTTTCTTGACTCTCCTCCCCTCAGTGCGTATAATCCCAGCCATTCAGAAGTAGTAAGCGTGGTGAGTCCTGATAGAGAAGGATGCGTTCGGTGGAAGCGTCCGCAGGAAAACAACGCTGAAGTCGTCTGGAGTAAGTGATGAAGAAATTTGGCAGGTCACGTTTGCAACATGACTTACCAAAGAGTAGACCGTCACGGGGTTGCCCGTTACAGCATAGGCCAATAAATAATCGTTGGCTACAAAGTGCATTCCTTTTCCTTAGTGACCTTTGTGTCCCTTGTGTTTAGAGAATGAATTGAGGTGGTACCGCGACACGCCTGTCGTCCTCATGATGGACAAGGCGTGTTTTTGCTTAAGAAGTTAGTATGGGAACAGATACACAAGCAAACACGTTACTTTCATTCTTGTGTACTGATATTCCTCTGACGGAGACACAATGGAACAGATGACCTTTCGTGAACTAACAGATCAGGTGATAGCTCTCTATTCACAGAGCAAATACGACGAAGCTTTGCAACTTGTCGGGAAGAACGCGGAGCAATTCCCAGAAGAATTGGCGCGGACAACATTTTGGAAGATGTGCCTTTTGAGTCTTTGCGACCGCCCAGATAATGTTATGTCTGTTTTCAGGCAGGGACTGGATGACGGACTTTGGTGGGCAGAGAGTCAATTTGTTGATAGCGATCTCGATGCCGTCCGTGACCTGCCAGAGTTCAAGCGTCTGATGGATGAGTCGAGCATGAAGTGCATCGAGATGCAGTCCCACATCCAGCCAGCCCGTACCCTTCTCATCCCTGAGGACACATC
This sequence comes from Anaerolineales bacterium, assembly GCA_035512375.1. Taxonomy (GTDB): domain Bacteria; phylum Chloroflexota; class Anaerolineae; order Anaerolineales; family Villigracilaceae; genus Defluviilinea. The sequence goes on along the minus strand of DATKED010000247.1, from coordinate 4,604 downwards.
ACGAGAGTTGCCATTATTGATTGGACTGCATGGTCGAAATGGACACAATGACTCGAATCTTGAACACTGGGATGTCGCTCGTCAACACGGCTGGCTGGTGCTTTCGCCACAATCTCGGCAGGCACTTTTCGAAGGTGCGTATTGCTGGGATGACAACGATCAAGGACTGAGCGATATCTTGTTTCAGTTGGAAGAGGTTATGAAGTCATACAATATCGACCGCGAACGCACTGTCATTGCCGGTTTTTCACAAGGGGCTGGAATGGCGATCTATACTGCATTGAGCGGAAAGATCAGTGCGCGTGGTTTCATTGGTGTTGGGACATTCATCGCTGAACCAGATTTGCTAATCCCTCTGGCGAGTCGGGCGCCTTCTATCCGTGGATACTTTGTGACTGGAGAAAAAGATCATACTTTGGACAAGGCAAAAGCGATCCAAAAGCTTCTGAAAGAAAATCAAATTCGATTTAAAGAGGAAACTTTTCCGGAATTGGGACATGAGTTCCCACCTGATTTCGAATCGTCCTTTGATCAGGCGATCCGGTTCATTTTGGAGTAAGAGATATGAATCTGCACAAAGTCATCCGATCTCAATACCTTGCGTCGCTGGGAATGCTGAAGCAGGTCATTATCAGTTGTCCACAGTCAGTGTGGGATGCTCCGGAGGATGGATTTAAGATCTGGAGCAAATCCTATCATGTGCTTTTCTATGCACATTTGTATTTACAGAGTGCCGAGAAGGATTTTGTCCCATGGGAAAAACACCATGACCCTGATGGGGAGGTAGCATTTACAAAAGACGAAGTGCTGGAGTATTTGTCATTTGTAGAGAAGCAGGTTGTGGAACGCCTCCCCGCCACAGACATGGAAGCAGAATCAGGCTTCCATTGGTATCCGGTCAATAAGCTGGAGTTGCAGTTTATCAATATCCGGCACATTCAACAACACACAGGCGAACTGTATGAACGAGTGGGAACACACGAAAATATCGAACTGGGCTGGGTAGGTTTCAGCCGAATTCTCAAGGAGAACGAATGACCAGACACGAATTACCAAAAGCCTATGATTTCAAATCCACCGAACCGCGCATCTATGAGATGTGGGAGGCGGGTGGCTACTTTAAGCCATCGAACGATCCCAATAACCCGGACTTCGACCCGAACATCGAGCCGTTTGTCATCGCCATCCCGCCGCCGAACGTCACGGGCGAACTGCACATCGGTCACCCGATGTTCGTGAGCATTGAAGACCTGATGACCCGCTATCACCGCATGAAGGGCATCCCGGCGCTCTGGATCCCCGGCACCGATCACGCGGGCATTGCCACACAGCTCATGGTGGAACGCGATCTATTGAAAAACGAGGAAGTGACACGCGAAGAACTTGGACGTGAAGAGTTCGTCAAACGCACATGGGAATGGAAACATAAATATGGAGGCATCATCACGAATCAGATCCGGCGACTCGGCGCCTCCTGTGATTGGAGCCGCGAACGCTTCACCCTGGACCCAGGCCTGAGTCGGGCAGTCCGAGAGGCTTTTGTGCACCTCTACGAAAAGGGACTGATCTATCGCGGCCCGCGTCTGATCAACTGGTCCCCGGGACTCAGGACCGCGGTCTCCGACCTGGAAGTGGAATACAGCGAAGAGGAGGCGACGTTGTATTACTTCCAATACATGCTCGCTCCCACCGGCGGCGGGTCTCCTGACCCGATCGCCCACATTCCTGTGGCCACGATCCGTCCCGAGACAATTCTGGGCGATACAGCTGTGGCTGTTCATCCAGATGATGAACGCTACAAAAAATATATTGGCAAAACCGCTATCGTGCCAATCTTGAACCGTGAAATCCCTGTCATTGCAGATGAGTACGTGAGCATGGAATTCGGCACGGGTGCGTTGAAGATCACGCCAGGACATGACCCGAATGACTACAATATTGCCCAGCGACACAACCTGCCGATCCTATCCATATTGGATGAGTCGGCGAAGATCAATGAAAACGGCGGACCCTACAAAGGTCAGGATCGATTCGAGGCGCGCAAAAACATGTGGGCAGATATGAAGAAAGCGGGTCTTGTCATCAAGACCGAGCCCTATCGCACAACCATCCCGCGCTCACAACGCGGCGGAGAGATCGTCGAGCCAATGATTTCGACTCAATGGTTCGTCACCATTGAACCTCTTGCACAAGCCGCGCTTGAGGCTGTGAAAGATGGACGTATCAAAATTGTGCCTGAGCGTTTTGAGAAGACATATTTCAACTGGCTGGAGAACATCAAGGATTGGTGCATCAGCCGCCAGCTATGGTGGGGACATCGGATCCCCGTGTGGTATTGTCCGGATGGACATATGACTGTCGCGCGTGAAGATCCAAGGCAGTGCGCGGCTTGCGGCTCGAGGGATATTCAGCAGGATGAAGATGTCCTTGATACATGGTTTTCTTCAGGTTTGTGGCCCTTCTCCACGCTGGGCTGGCCCGATGAAACCCCCGATTACAAATATTTCTACCCAACCACATATATGGAAACCGGTTACGATATTTTGTTCTTCTGGGTGGCACGCATGATCATGATGGGACTGGAGTTTACCGGCCAGGTACCATTCCATACCGTGTATCTGCATGGGCTCGTGCGCGATGAAATCGGGCGCAAAATATCCAAGACCACCGGCAACGTCATTGACCCGCTGGTCCTTATGGATGAATTCGGCACGGACGCGTTGCGCTTCACCATGCTCGTTGGTTCAACGCCTGGCAACGACACGAATGTCGGCCCGAAGAAAGTGGAATCAAACCGCAACTTTGCCAACAAGATCTGGAACGTGGGGAGGTTCGTGATGAGTGCAATTGATTCGCTTCCTTCCACGCAGCGCGCGGAACGGATCGCTAGCGGAGACGAAGCGGAGGAAGAAAGCTGGTCTCTCGCCGACTCTTGGATCTGGGCCCGCCTCCAGCAGCTCGTACGCAATGTGGAACGACTCTTCCAGACTTTCCAGTATGGCGAAGCAGGGCGACAGATCTACGAATTCCTCTGGTCCGATTTTGCGGATTGGTATGTGGAAGTGGCAAAAGGACAACTTGCAAATGAGTCTACGCGCGCACAAACCACCGAGACGCTCGTACGCGTGTTCGATATGGCTTTGCGACTGCTGCATCCGTTCACGCCGTTTGTAACAGAAGAACTCTGGGGACACCTGCGCCGCGCGACATTGGAATCACCAATGAAAGATGCAGCAAAAGACTGGCCCGACGCCTTGATTGTGGCAAAATGGCCCGAACCGCGCGAGCCTGAGAGTTGGGAGGAGTCAAAGATTGCTGATTTCGCACTGGTACAGGAAATTGTGCGCTCCATCCGCAACTTGCGCGCAGAGAACGGAGTGGCACCCGGCAAACGCATCGCTGCGACGATTGCCGCGGGCACGAAAACCGATTTGCTCAAGGAACAGTCCGGAGTGCTTGCTGCACTGGCCGGTTTAAGCGCATCGGAACTCAGCATTGTTCAATCGCTAACCGATAAACCCGAAGACACTGTCGCTCTTGTGATTGGTGCTGTAGAAATTTACCTGCCGCTTGCTGGTATGGTTGACCTGGTAGAAGAAAAGACTCGTCTGGAAAAAGAATTAAAAGAAGCCGAATCTCATATCCAGCGCCTTGAGAAACTTCTGGCAGGTGACTTTGCCAACAAAGCGCCTGCTGCCCTGGTACAAAAAGAACGTGCTAAGCTGACCGCCTATCAGGAAACCGCAGAGAAAATCAAAGCACAGTTGAAATAACATGTGAGGCAGATTAAGCCTCTGTACCCCTTCAGGGATGCTTCGCGAGCAATCTGCCCAGCAATGTTCATAAGAGAAACCGAAAGTCTCAGGCGAGAACGTGAGACTTTCGGTTTGTTACTTTACAAAAAGGAACTGTGACAAAATTCACCAAATAAAAGATATTCGTCAATTGACGCAGTATAGGGCATGGGGTAATTTTATATCCGCAGTAACAATTTTTTGAAGGAGTAGCAACCATGACAATGAAAATTACTGAAGATTGCATCGCCTGTGGCGCTTGCGTACCGGAATGCCCGACTGAATCCATCAGCGAAGGCGATGGCATCACCTACGTCATCGATCAGGCCACCTGCGTCGAATGCGAAGGTCACCACGATTCGCCCAAGTGTGTTGGCGTCTGCCCTGTCGATTGCATCGTCAAAGCGAACTGAGATATAATCTCAACAACCAAATAGAAACCTTCGGGGCAGGGTGCCACTTGCGCCGCAAGATTTGCTTAGCAAATCGAGTGCAGGTGAATTCCCGATCGGTGGTACAGCCCACGAGCAATTCTGTAAATCACGTTTCCAACGTGACTTACAGAATTGCATGACCCGGTGGAACTCCGGGGCCGACAGTAATAGTCTGGATAGAAGAAGGATGCAGGCTCACAAGAGTCTGATTCAAGTTAAGTCCCCGAAAACGCAATCTGTTTTCGGAGACTTTTTGAATCGCTCTCAACTTATGTCTGATTCCGCGCCCCGCAGGCTTGTTCTACGAGGCGCTTTTTGTTGCCTCACCCCGCCCCCTGCCATTGGCAGAGGGGCCAAAGGACGGGTGAGGGAGAGC
>DATKED010000246.1:0-8828 GCA_035512375.1 Anaerolineales bacterium | reverse complement strand
GAACGTCGCAGTCTTCGTCCGCCCGATCAGTGGACCTGTGATCGCATCCACTTCGTCAACGGTGTAGCCGTTATTGAGTATGAAGTCCATGCCGAACGCGCCCGTTCCAAACGCGACGCGGTTGCCGATGAAGTTGGGCGTGTCCTTACATAGCACAATCCCTTTTCCCAACCGATATTCACCGAACCATGAGAAAAACTCAACGACGTCCTGAGCGGTGTCTTCCGTCGAGATGATCTCCAGCAGCTTCAAATAGCGCGGCGGATTAAAGAAATGCGTCCCGAGAAAATGTTTCTTGAATTCTTCCGAGCGCCCCGCAGCAATATCTTTGACGGGAATGCCGGATGTATTGGTGGTTACAATTCCCTTGGGCTTGCGCACCTCATCAATGCGCGCCATTAGGTCCTGTTTGATCTTGAGATTTTCCACGATGGCTTCGCAGACCCAATCCGCTTCCGCGACCGCGTTGAAGTCATCTTCAAGGTTGCCAAGTTTCACAAACGTCTTTAGATCAGCAGACATCAGATTGGCAGGTTTGGCTTTCAGGCAGCGATCCCAACCTTCACTGACAATTTTATTGCGCGCAGCTTTATCATCCGCCGGAGCATCTTTGGGAACAATGTCCAGCAGCGTCACGGGAACTCCCGCATTTGCCAGGTGCGCCGCGATCGCCGCACCCATTGTCCCTGAGCCGATCACAACTGCTTTATGAATGTGATATTTCATGGTTGTCTCCAGCACGGGCGCAGCGAGACGATTTCCGTCACGATCCTGAACGGTCACGCTGTGCCCCTACAATAACATTATCTTAACTCTTTCCCGCTGTATCCCAGGATCTGTCTTGCCACAACCAGACGATTGATCTGGCCTGTGCCTTCATAAATATCGGTGATCTTCGCGTCCCGGAACCACTTCTCGGCAAGGAACTCGCGGCTGTAACCGAGCGGGCCCAATATCTCAACCACCTTCTGCGTGATCTTGGTGCAGACGTCACCCGCCTTGACCTTGCTCATCGAAGCCTCCAGTGCGTTCGATTTTTTATTATCCGCCATCCAGACTGCCTTGACCACCATCAGCCAGGCAGACTTGAGCATGATCTCCATGTCGATCACTTCGCGCTCGATATTGGTCAATTTCTGGCGCGGCAACCCATAGCGGATCTGGACTCCATTCTCAGCCAGTTTCTCCTTCAGGAATTCGAGAGCGGCTCTTGCCACGCCGACGCCTGATGCCGCGACGAGAGGCCGGGTCGCGTCGAAGGTTGCCATGGCACCCTTGAAGCCGGAGGTCGTTTTCTCGACCGTCGTGCTTCCCAGAATGTGATCGAATGGGACACGGGCGTCCACCAGCGAGATCCCGGCCGTATCACTCACACGAATGCCCATTTTATGCTCGAGCTTTGTAATTCTGACACCTGGCGTTCCACCTTCCACGACGAAGGCTCGCATCCCTGCGCGCCCGGCAGAGGGATCGATCGTAGCCCAGACAACGATGAATCCTTTGCCGAGTTTTTCATACTCGGTAAAGGACTTATCACCGCCCGTGACAAATATCTTTTCGCCGTTAAGTACCCATTCGTTAGTCTTTCCATCAAGTACTGCGCGCGTGCGGATGGCGGAGTTATCCGAGCCCGCACCAGCTTCCGTAATGCACATCGCGGCGAAGGTCGGTTTTTCCTCGCTGAACCGCGCCAGAAACTTGGCTTTCTGCTCTGGCGTCCCAGCGGCAAAGACCGCCGCCGCGCCCAGACCACCGCCCGGCAAACAGTGATACATGCCCACGTCACCCCAGCACAGCGCCTCGATCTGCACCGCGATCATCTGATACCCGATTGGCGGACGTTTTTCTTTCTCTTCAGTCTTCTTTCCATTCCCTTGCGGCGCAAGGCTGGCTCCCCCCGCGGCTTTCATGGCCACATGCATGAATTCAATGTAATCCCACGGGATTTCATGCTCGTGCTCATCGAAATAACGTGAACACGGACGCATCAACTCTTCCGCGACGGTCTTCAACATGAACTGCATCTGCGTGATCGGTTTGGGTGATTCAAATTCGACTGGCATGGCTCCTCCAGGATCCACTTCTACTTTCCAGCGTTGGCGGGTATCAAGTGGAAAGTAATCTTATATGATTGCCAACCCGGTAAAGGAAGCAAATCCCCTTCCATTCCTCATCCACATTTCAACAGGGTGCTCACGGATATAGCCGTGCCCGCCCAGGATCTGCACGGCGCGGTCAGTGACCATCATCACCATGTCCGCGGCACCCGTGGCGGCAAGATAGGCTTCGGTCCATGCGTCCTCCTTGCCGGTGTCCATCTTCCACGCGGCTTCCCATGTAAGCAGGCGGATCGCTTCGATCTCGGTCCGCATTTCAGCGAGCATGAAGGCGATGGCTTGTTTCTGCGCGACTTTCACACCGAACACTTCGCGCTCTTTGGCGTAATCACGCGAATACTCGAACGCGGCATTCGCCACACCGATGGCAGCCGTGGCAGTGGCAAGTCGCATCGAAGCGAGGATGGGCTCAAAGTCATGTCCGGATGCGCCACCCAGCCGGTTCGACGCGGGAACTTTCACATGATCCAGGTGGACTCGATACAACGGCAGTGCATTCAGGCTCATCAATTTTTCACGCTCATCGTCGATCGTCAGTCCATCCGAATCCTTGGGAACGATAAAGCCTTGCGTCTGCCCATCGAGGCTGGCATACACGAGAATAGACTCAGCTTCTATTGCAAACGGGGTAAACGCCTTTTCGCCGCTGAGGATATATTCATCACCGTTGAGCATTGCAGTCGTTTTGAGTGCATTGGGATCGAAGTCCAACGCAAATTCAATAAGTGCCGACGTGTACGGGCTCCATGCACCTTCGATCACCTTTGGCAAATAGGTCTGCTTCTGTTCTTCGCTGCCACCGAGCAAAACTGGTGTTGCAAAAAGCGAAGGTGTCATCACAGCGAACGTACCAGCCAGGTCACCGAACGCCATCTCTTCGAGAGCAAGTACACTTGTCACCGCGCTCCGCTCCCCAAAGCCGCCGTACGATTCTGGAATGGAGGCTTGCAATAAGCCGATCTCCCAGCCTTTGCTGAGGAGTTTCTTGGGAAGTTCACCGCCCTCTTCCGCTTCCCGTGCAGCAGTGCGCAGATCGTTACTGGCATATTTTCCCACCGCTTCGACGAGCATCTGCTGCTCTTCAGTCGGTTCAAACGAATACATAAGCCCTCTCCTTTCCAATTATCTGCCGTTGGTTGAGTAGCCTGAGGCAATAGCCGAAGGTATATCGAAACCAACAAGCCGTATGCAAACAAATGTTTTCTTGAACACTTGTGGTTTCGGTGTGGCGGGCGAACACCGCCTACTCAACCACCATATTTCTCTCCTTCGGTAAGATTTCATCATTAGAAACTTCGTACAATCTTTGATAACGGGTAGGCAATCCCTGCTCCAGTTCTTCGGCGTTGGTGATCTCGATCATGCCGTGTTCATAGAAATATTCCACGTATGCGCCGGTCTTTTCCATGACAAGCAGTTGGTTGTATCCGCCTGTTTCGCCATAGACAGCCGTGCAAACCTCTGCGACCGTGAGCGGTTCGCGCAGCACATCGATTGCCCGGCTCATGCGACGAAGGATGTTTTGTTTTGTTAACTCAATTTGGGCAGGCAGATCAGTGATGACACCATTGTGACCGTTCAAGATGAGACGGGCAACCTTCGCCCAGTGCTGGAATCGTGAAAGAGACTCGAGGTAATGATCCAGCCCGCTGCAAGCGTCAATCGATTCAGGCGAAAGATGAGGCGTGACTCCCTCCACGATCATATCGCCGCAGAAGACCACATCGTCCAGGCGGATGGCGACGTGACCGGGACAATGCCCGGGCAGATGGATGAACTCGAACGGGCCGAGTCGCATGTTTGCGGCTTCATACGTGAAATCCACGGGAACGGATCGATAAATGGATTTGGTAAAACGGTAGATGCTGAGGAGTTGATCACGCGTCTCTTCAGCGAGGCCGGTATCGGACAGGAAAGACGCAAGGCGGCGTCCGATCAAGGCCAATCTGGCTTCGTGATGCGCGACAGTTTGCACATCCAGTTCATGGACTCCGAGCTTCGCCGTTGCAACGGGCCGCAGTTTCGTAAGTCCACCGAAATGGTCAATGTGAGCATGAGTCAGAAGGATGTGCGTCAAATCTGAGGAGCGAATTCCCGCCTGTTGAAAACCTGATAATAAACTCTCATGGGCTGTCTCGGTCCCCGACCCAGAGTCGATCAAAACGCAATAATCATTTTTTTGGACGAGGTACACATACGCCCAAAAATTGGGGAAGGCTTCAAGCGGAATGCGATGGATCCTTGCTCCACTCGTTGTTTCAAAAAAAGCGAACGTTGCCTTTTCACTCATTTGAGCAACCCGTTCAGCAGTAGTTTTGAGTAGCGATAGGCAATCTCTTCTATTCCAAGAATGCCATTCGGGCGATACCAGGTGATCGTCCAGTTTATGATGCCGAGAATGGCGCGCGCCGTCAGCGCGGGATCGTCACATGTGAAGAGTTTTGCTGCCACACCCTCTTCAAGGACAGCACGCCACAGGGCTTCGAATTTGTCACGGTTGGGCACATGACGGGCATGTTGTTTGCGCTCGAGGGAACGATGCTCAAAAAGTAAAACAGCCGAAAGATCTGTGTTTTCTGTCAGGATCTGCAGATAGGTACGGACCATTTCCTGCAGTTTTTTGTCGGCTGGAATATTCTGATTGGAAATCGCAGAAATACGCTCGAGAAGGAGTTCCAACGCGCGGTCAAGGAGTGCAAGCAAAATCTCCTGCTTTGAGGATACGTGGTGATACAGGCTTGCTTTTTGCAGATTCACAGCTTCTGCAATATCCTGCATCGAAGCGCCATGGAACCCCTTTTGGCGAAAGACCTGTGCGGCAGCTTCCAAAATGTCTTCTCGGGTCATTGGCTTCTCCCTACCGAACGGTTGGTAGGAATATAATTTATCAGCATTGTCAGGTAAAGTCAAGATTAGCGCCAAAGCGAAATTTCGAAGATCATGGATCGCGATCACCTTTGTGGAAAATCTCTAACCATAACTTCTGGATTGGTCTCCCTCGTAGTAGGGTTGTCCCCCACTGATTTCATTAAGTTCTTCATCCAAAAAAATGCTATAATGAACTCATGGTAACAAGTGAAACCACATCTGAAATAATTCGTGATCCCCAGCCTGAAGAATCTCCCACCTCAAAAGAAGCTGAACGCCGTTCAAAAAATATTGTAACAATCATTATCATTGGCATCGTTGTCCTATTGGCGCTGCTGGCTGTAGCCATCTACTTTTTGCTCCAGCCTACCACACCCACGGATCGGATCCGCGATGTATTTATCATTGTTGTGGCGTTTGAGTCATTGGTCATTGGCATTGCCCTCATTGTGCTGATCGTCCAACTTGCAAGCCTCATTAACCTGCTGCAAAATGAAGTGCGCCCCATTCTGACGGCCACCAGCGAAACAGTTAATAACCTGCGCGGCACTGCGGAGTTCCTTGGAGAGAATGTTGTTGAGCCGGTCATCAAACTTAATGGCTATCTCGCGGGCATGAGCCGCGTGATAGAATTAATGGGCATCCGAAAGAAGTAAACAAGAAAATTATTCCTAGTAATTTTCAGATTTTGCAAATTTATATTGATTTCTGCAAGATTTGAGATGAAATTTCGCACATACAATTTCCAATCGTTTGATAACCAGAAGGAGGTTACCATGTCTGACCGTGATGAGTTTGGCGCTTTTCTCGTGGGTTTCATTGTTGGCGGGCTTTCAGGCGCTGTTGTTGCTCTGCTGTTCGCTCCGCAATCGGGTGAAGAGACCCGTGCCTTGATCAAGGATAAATCCATTGAGCTGCGCGATAAGGCGCAGATCACTGCTGAAGAAGCGATCGCGCGCGCTGAGGCAGCCGCTGCTGATGCACGCGCCCGGGCAGATGATCTTGCAAGGCAGCTTCGGGAACGTGGACACGAAGTGATGGATGAGGTTCGCGAGCGCGGCAAGAGCGCCGTGGATGCCGTCCGCAGCAAGGCTGGCAGAAAAGCCGACGAAGCCAGCGAAACCACCGCCGGATAATTTCCATTCGACGAGGCAAGGGTTTGACCACGAAAAAGGTCAAACCCTTTTTTTTATGAAAGCATTCCTGCGCTTTTTCTTCCGCCTGCTCTATCACCAGTTTGCATTCACCTACGATCTGGTCGCGGCGACGGTCTCGTTCAATCGCTGGAAAAACTGGGTCGTAAGCGTAGTTCCGTTAATCGAGGGGACGCGGATCCTTGAGATCGGTCACGGACCTGGTCACTTGCAGCGCGTCCTCCTGGATCGGGGGCTGGTCGCCGTTGGGATAGACGAATCGGCGCAGATGGGCCGTCTCGCCAAACGCAACCTGACGCGTCAATTATTATCAAGAGTTCAGGATCTATCCGCAAGTTCACTCGATAGTGCCTACACGCAGTTCAACTTAACTCGGGGGGTTGCGCAGCGCCTCCCATTTCAGAGCGAAGTATTCGAAACTGTCGTTGCCACCTTCCCCACAGAATACATCACCGATCCGCAGACACTATCGGAAGCAAAGAGATGCCTGCTCCCCGGCGGCAGATTGATCGTCCTGCCGGTCGCACTTCCCAAGAACCGTTTTTTGGACTGGCTGTTCAAAGTGACGCATCAGCGTCCAACGGAGGCGCTGGAAGTCATTCACTCCAGGCTCAAAGAGCCATTCCTCCTGGCAGGCTTCGAGACTGAAGTCAAAACCCTCGATGCAAAATCAGGAATACTGATCCTTGTTTTAGCCACGAATTCACCGCACTAGATGAAGCACGTTTCGTCTGCACTTAGCGCCAATATAGCATAAAGGATTATCCATGTTCAAAAAACTACGCGAACCTGTCAATAGTCTCACCCACTGGGGTGGCGCGGTCCTGGCCTTGATCGGGTTGATCGCCCTTCTCATTGTTGGCTGGGGCACGCCTGCGAAAGTCATTTCACTGGTGATCTATGGCGTAAGCCTGATCTTTTTGTTTTCTGCGAGCGCAACCTATCACATGCTGCACGTCAAAGAAAAGGCTCTGGAGATTTTCCGCAAGATCGATCACGCCGCGATTTATATCCTTATCGCAGGCACATATACCCCGTTTTGTGTCAACGCGTTCTCCGGATTTTGGAAGTGGGGAATGTTGAGCATTATTTGGTCACTGGCATTGATCGGAATTATTGTAAAAGTATTTTATATCCGCGCGCCGCGCTTGTTTACCGCAGGCGTTTATTTGATCATGGGCTGGCTGTGCGTTTTCGCTATCGGACAGATGTTTGATGTTTTGCCTGTATGGGTCATAAGCTGGCTTATCGCTGGCGGCGTGATTTACACTCTTGGCGCGGTAGTGTACATAACTAAAATCTTTAACTTTGTCCCAGGCGTATTTGGCTTCCACGAAATGTGGCATATCTTGGTGATACTTGCGGCAGCGGCGCATTTTATAGCGGTGCTGGGAGTGGCATTGTAGAAAAGCGACAATCACATTGAACGTGACCTTCGCCCATTCATTTCAAAATTTGAAGCAGATTGCTGTAATCATCGGTCCACAAGTTGATATCTGTGGAGTATCCACTTAAATCAACACTGTGCTCTTGAATCGATGGGATTTCGAGCAAGGCAAAATCCCGCGAAAGTAAAATCCAGTGGGAGGCGTAGCCACCATTTGAGTCACCTTCGTAATTAACGCGCGCCATGCTCAAGCCATAATGTTTTGCCAGTTGCCAGAAGACTGGCTGCAAATCCAGATGCAAATTCGTGATATGGGCGGCGATGATCCCATCCGGGGCGAGGTGCGAGAGGTAGAGGGTAAATGCCTCCTTCGTGACCAGATGGACAGGGATGGAGTCACTGCTGAACGTATCGAGCGCGAGCACATCGAAGTTTTGCGGGTGTCCTTCAGCAAGTTCGTGTTCCAGGGAAACGCGGGCATCACCAAGTACCGTTGTGATGGTCGCCCGGCTATTACTGAGGAAGGAAAAATAGTTCCCCTGCCCTTCTGCCAGATCCACAACAACCGGGTTGATCTCATACAGGCGATATTCATCGCCAGGTTGTGCGTAAGCGGCAAGAGTGCCTACACCCAGACCTAGCAGTCCCACGCGCATGTGCTCGTCACGTCCATACTTTGGATGGTTGAGGATCGCCAATCCGGCACCACCACCTCGAACGTAATACGTGGTTGGCACATCTCGCAATTCAGGTTCGATGAATTGAAGCCCGTGGACGGTAATGCCGTGTGACATAACATACGCCCTCTTCATCGAGCCTTCAGGAAAAAGTTCGCTCACGCGGATCACACCATAGAAGTTTCGCTTTGAAAAGAGCGCGCCCGAAAAATACGCGCTGAGAACTGTCAGCATGACCGTGATCAGCAGAAAAACAGTAAATACGAATCGAGCGCGGGCAGTATTGTCCTGACTGGAACGCACGACTGTGAGCAGAATCGCAATCGTCATCGCCAGCCCAACAAAGAACTCCCAGTAGCCGTTGAAGATGAGCGGAGCGATGAGGCTGACAAATATGCCGCCGAGCGCGCCGCCGATGGAAACCATCAAGTAGAACGTTGTCAGATACCTAGCGGAAGGTCGCAGGAGATACAACTCGCCATGACAAAGCATACACGCCGTGAACAACAGGATGCAATAGGCCAGGATCTGCCAGTAAATATGCAATGCAGTCGCATTGAGCATGACAAACACTGTCGCCGCAGCGGAGAGTATGAACGATGTTGCATAAAACTTTTGGTTATAC
>DATKED010000245.1:0-6921 GCA_035512375.1 Anaerolineales bacterium | reverse complement strand
GGAAATGGAAGAGAAATGAATTCTGAACTCCAAAAGACAGTTCCAACACCTGACGCACCGGACCATTCCGTTCCCTGGAAGTTTATGGATAACTGGATCGGAGTCGCACTTCTGGCTGTCATTAATATTGTCATATTCATCATTGTGCTGCAGGGCCGCAGGACGGACATTGCACAAAGCGCGGGGATCGTGCTCCTCGAGCTTGCCTACCTGCTGCCGGTCATCCTCATCTTTGCCTGGAGACGCGTCCATTGGAAATCTCTGCGCTTCGGCAGGTTCGACTGGAATACTCTGGGGATCGGATGTGGTTTGTTAATCACCAGCTATGTCATCATTCTCTTGCACAACCTCCTCTTGTTTGCGCTGGGGGTGGACACGCAGGGCGAAGCGATCATGAAGATCTTTGCTGAACTGGACGCGCCCGTCTGGTTTTTTATCGTTGGCGCGGTCTTTGCCCCGCTGGTGGAGGAAATATTTTTCAGAGGCTTTCTCTTTCAGGGATTTCGCCAGAAATACGGCTGGGTCACTGCCATGCTAATTAGTTCGGCGATTTTCGCGGTCGCGCATTTGGACCCGGTTGTGCTCATCCCAACCTTCATATTGGGCTGCCTGCTGGCTTATATGTATCACCGCTCGAATTCCGTGTGGCCAGGGATCATCCTGCATTTTTTGGTCAATTCATTTGGATTGTGCGGCGCGTACTTCGCGGCAAATTATCAAAACCTTATTCCCGTGTGATCAGCCTCACCTGATTGTCGTAAAAGAAATAATCCCATGCCCAGTTGATGAGCACCACCAGCCGGTTGCGGAACCCGATCAATCGGTAAATATGGAGCACCACCCAGATCACCCAGGCGATGAATCCGCTGAACGAGAGTCCCCAGATCCGCGCGACCGCCGCGTTCCGCCCGATCGTCGCAAGCAGACCGGGGTCCTTGTACTGGAATAGCTCAGGATTTTCTCCCTTTAATACTTTTTGAATGTTCCGCGCTGCGGCTTTTGCCTGTTGTTGGGCGACGGTTGCCAGCATCGGCAGCGGCTGACCTTGTGCATCTTCAACATAAGCTGCGTCGCCAATGACAAAGACTTCGGGCCGCCGGGGCAGTTGCAACGTGGGTTCGACTCGCACTCGTCCCGCGGTTGCCTGCTCGACTCTGAGCCGGTCCGTCAGTTCCGCGGCGCGCACACCAGCGGTCCAGATCACCGTATATGCATCGATATGCCCGCCATCTGCCAGGGTGAGGCTTCGTCCGTTGTAATCGGTTAATCGTGTGTTCAGCAAGATCTCAACATTTTTGTTTTGCAGCAACTTCCTTGTTGCTTGGCGAAGTTCGTCCGGATATGCCGCCATGACACTGCCGGTTGCCTCGAGCAAAAGGACGCGCGACTCTCGTAGATCCATTTGAGGATAATCTTTTGTCATCACGTGTGTGATCAATTCAGCCAGTGCGCCCGCAGTCTCCACACCTGTTGGGCCGCCGCCAACGACGACGAAAGTGAGCAATGCTTTTCTTCTAGCCGGGTCTACCTCACGGCTGGCTTGCTCGAACATCCTCAGCAAATGGTTGCGTGTGCCGGTCGCACTTTCGATGCTTTTGAGTTGAAAACCATTTTCCTCCACGCCTTTTAATCCAAAAAAGTTTGTTTGACCACCGATTGCGAGAACAAGAGTATCGTAGGCGATGACAGAACCGTTTGTTCGGATATAGCGCGCATCGAAATCAATGGAGGTCACTTCGCCCATTTGGAAGGTCAGGTTTTTCTGCCGGCGAAAAATCGTCCGTAACGGATAAGCAATTTGTGATGGGACGAGTCCTGCAATGGCAATTTGATAAAGCAAAGGTTGGAATAAATGGTAATTCTGTCTGTCGATCAAGGTGATTTGCACAGGCACGTTCGCCAGTCTCTGGGCAGCTTCCAATCCACCAAACCCTGCGCCGACGATGACAACCTGGGGGAGCTTTTCAGTATTCATCCTCGCCTCCTAAATTGTGTAATATTTCACAATTATTATACCTAAAATAGTCTGATTTGTAAAGATTGGTTCCATTTACCCACTGGATAAAGCTGGCAAAGGAATCCAAATGATGAAGCTCAAAGAAACTCACCCTGGAAAACTGTTCCAGGGTGAGTTGTATTTTGAATAACGGAATCAACTTTCGGCTGCGCGTGAGGCGGCTACAGTTCCCAGAAGCGGAAGCGTTCCAGCCCCGAGACAACCATGCTCCAATCCACGCCCAGGATGGTAGAGAAAATAAAGACCGTTTCCCAGAAGGAACTGGCAACGAATGGGACGAACCAAAACAGGAGAAGGATGACCCAGATGGCGATATCGCGGAAGCGGTCAACCTGCATGCGGATGGCAGGGTGGAGGAAAGGCTCGAGGATGTTGTAACCGTCAAATGGCGGGAGAGGGATCAGGTTGAAAAGCACAGCCGATACCTGGAGGACAAGCAGGAATGAAAGCCCGGGCAAAAACCTTGGATCGATGGACGGCGAAAAACGCAAAAACAGACCAAGGATGATCGCAACCAGCAGGTTGGACATGGGACCCGCCAGCGACATGAGGCTGAGCACAAAGCGGTTGTGGATGCGCCACCGTTCAATGTACACCGCGCCGCCTGGCAAACCGATCCCTCCCATTACGAGAAAAAGCAGCGGCAGGAAAATGGAAAACAATGGATGCGTGTATTTGAGGGGATTAAACGTAAGATAGCCTTTTTCACGTACAGTGTAATCACCACCCAGGTAGGCGACGAGCGCATGCGAAAATTCATGCAGACAGAGTGAAAAGATCCAGCCGAAAAGTACAATGCCAAAGGTCATGGTTGTTTATCCGCGTACCCGTTTGGATGTGACACGTGCCATTCCCACGCGCTGGAAATGATTTCATGCAAATTGTCTTGCTCAGGCTTCCAGCCCAGCTCGCGCTTTATTTTTTCAGAGGAGGCGACGAGACGGGCGGAATCACCCGGACGACGCGGCAACTCACTGACGGGGATGGGATGTCCCGTGACCTGACGCGCGGTCTCGATTACCTCGCGGACCGAGTATCCATTCCCGCTCCCCAGATTGTAGACCAGACGGTCGCGTTCGCTTAATCCATCCAACGCAAGCAGATGCGCCGATACAAGATCGGCGATGTGGATGTAATCGCGTATGCAGGTCCCATCGGGTGTGGGATAGTCCGTGCCATAGATTTGCGCCTCAACCCTTTTACCGAGAGGGACACGTAAAACGAGCGGGACCAGGTGCGACTCAGGCTGGTGCGCTTCTCCGCGACCGGGCAACGCACCACTGGCATTGAAGTAACGCAGCGCGGCAAAATGCAGCCCGTGGATTTTGCGATACCAATCCAGCACCTGCTCGACCATCAGTTTCGTGTGTCCATATACATTGGTTGGATCAAGAGGTGATTCCTCGGTAAGCGGCTCATCACTGGATTGAAATATCGCGGCGGTGGAGGAAAGGACAAAGCTCTTCACTCCCGCACGGACGGCTGTCTCGATCAAAGCCAGTGAGTTTGTGAGGTTGTTGTAGTAAAAGCGCCCCGGGTCCTGCATGCTTTCACCGGCCTCGATGGAGGCTGCGAAGTGCATGACCGCGTCGAAGTTTTGATCTGTGAGCGTCTTGGCAAGCGCATGACTGTCCGAGAGATCTGCTTCCACGAATGTCGCGCCCACAGGCACTGCAGCGCGATGACCGGTGACGAGCGAATCGTAGACCGTGACGGAATCTCCTGCTTCGAGTAATGCTTCTGATGCGGCTGAGCCGATGTAACCTGCTCCACCCGTGACGAGGATGTTCATGAGTTCTCCTGATGGCGAGGATTATAAACGCAATAAAACCATTATGGATTATTCCATCCCGCCGCATACCACTGCATGTATTCCTCCACATGTGCGCTCCAATATTCTTCCGTATGTGCGCCGCTGTAAAGATGCCACTCATGGGGCAAGCCAAAATCATTGAAATCGGACTCCACCCGTCCTGCCATGGTTAGCTCGGGGTCGTTATCGCCGATGTCCATGAAGACGCGCGGGCGTGATGGCGGAGGAATGTCCGCAAGCCAATCGGTGATCCTGGACGCATCCTTTTGAAGCACCGCGAGGGAATGCAGACCAATCGTTCCGAAGAGATCCCAATGGGTGAGCCCCAGGCGAAGCGCCCAGCCGGCTCCACGCGACATGCCGCCGATGGCGCGGTGGTTTCGATCAGGAAACGTGCGGTAAGTGGAATCAATATAAGGGATCAATTCATCGACCAAACGCTGACCGAAACCGGGGCCTGGCGGTAAATTCCAGTAGCGGTCATCGGGAAAGGCGATGATGAACGGAATCGATTCGCCAGAGAGAATTAGATGATCGATTGCGTCCACTGCGCCGAGACGAATCCATTGATCGTCGGTGTAAGTCTGCCCATGCAGGAGATATAACACGGGGTAGCGTTGGTCTGTTTTTTCATCGTAGCAAGGGGGCAGGTAAATACGAAATTCCTGCGCGGGGTTGGTGGAATCGAGGCTGCCCTCTTCCACGCGCCCGGGATTTGTGAGACAGGCAAGCGGTGTAATTGTGGAAGTGGGAACCGGTGCAGAGGCGGGAGTCGCCTGGGGAATTGGAGATGAAGTCGGGGGAAACGGTGTAACAGTTGGAACCGGTTGAGATAACGGCGAGCAGGCATAAAGACACGCTGGAAGCAGGAGCAGCAATGAAAGCAGTTTTATTGCTTGACGGGTACTCATCCTTCGCATTATACTCACACACTGCCGCAGCTTAGCGCGGCGTAGATCGGGGCGTAGCGCAGTCCGGTTAGCGCGCTTGCTTTGGGAGCAAGAGGTCCCGGGTTCGAATCCCGGCGCCCCGACACATCTGAGTCCCTAAAGGTTTTTATCCCCTTCGCTTCGGGGATGCTTCGCAAAAACCTTTAGGGTCTCTTTATTGTTTAGTGCTAAAATAAACAGGGAGAATTTATGGCAAAAAAGTTTGATGGTGTCATCGAAGCTGTCCGTTACAAGAATGGACAAATCATGGTTGTCCGCGCATTCGAACGCCGCGGGGCTACATTTTCAGACCATGTTCTGGTCAATCGCAAGGAACTTTTGGAGCGACTCAAAAAAGGGCAAAAGTATCTGATTGGGAAACGGAAGGAGTTGCTGGCCAGTACATTTGATGTTCAAGATAAGCCTGTGCAGGTGCTGAATCGTGATGGAAGGGAAATCATCTCCACACGCTCCGAAGCAGACCGCGATGAATTGGAACAGGCGCCAGTTTTCTAAACCCACATGAAAATTATCGACAAGACCCCTCTCCTCAACGAAAAAGGTGAACTCGGTGTCCTTCAGCGGGTTCAAGGCATGCTTAAATTCGGTTTCAACTGGCCCACCGAACTGGAAGCGCAGAAAGCGATCGTCACCTTCTTTGACCGCCAGTTGGAAAAGGGTTATACCCTTATTCGCAATATGACGCTTGGCGCAAGCGGGATTGTCGTGCCGATCATACTACTTGGACCCACCGGCATCCATGTGATCCATGTTACCTATCTGCGCGGCAGATATGAAGCCAGGGGCAATACCTGGAACGAGGAATCGGGGAGTGGCTACAAACCTGCACCCATCAATTTGATCGAGCGAACTTCCCGCATGGCAGCTGCGGTGAAAGCGTTTATTGAACGTCAGGGGGTACAAGTGCCGGTCCGTATTGAACCTGTTCTGATCGCAGCAAACCCCGGCCTGCATATCGAGTCTGTGAGACCAGCCATCAAAGTCATGATGATCGATGGCATCAAGTCGTTTGTTTCAGGCTTGTCAACCGGGAGACCGGTATTGAGTGCGGAAGCTGTGCACGAGTTTACAGAGCGAATTATCAACCCGCGGCCGCCAAAGAAGGACAGCGCGGTGTCCGCAGCCCTGCCGCGCGCGGCATGGGAGGAGGAGGAGACACAACCTCCGCAGCAAGCCTCACGCGCACGCGCGATCTTCAACGCCTCAGAGGAAGTAAAGCCGTTCAATCCCGCCGACTTTGATTTTGCGATGGTGGATGAAGAAGCAGCACTGGAAGCACTAACTCCCTCCGTGGAGGAGTCGAGCCCGGCAGTGCCTTTGGCGCGTCCAGCCTCGCAGCGCAAAAGAGCCCTCGGCATGACGCCCCGCCAATTGATGGTTGTTGCGGCACTAGGATTAGCCTTTCTCTGCCTCCTTGCAATTTTTGCGTATCTCATTCTTAGCACGACACCATTATTGCCTTGAACCCTTTTTTTTCCATTGTCATTCCAGCCCATAACGAGCAGAACCGTCTGCCTGGCACACTGGAACAGATCTTTCATTTCCTTGCGCAGCAACCCTTCACATCTGAAGTAATTGTTGTTGAAAATGGGAGCAGTGACCGGACACATGAGATCGCAACAGAATTTGCAAAGCAACATGAAAACCTGTACGTGATTCAAAGTGAAAAGGGGAAAGGCGCTGCTGTTCAATGCGGGATGCTTGCAGCAAAGGGAGAGTATCGTTTCATGTGTGACGCAGACCTCTCCATGTCTGTGGAACAGATCGTTAAGTTTATTCCTCCAACACTTCAAAGCTTTGATATTGCCATCGCTTCACGCGAGGCAAAGGGGGCAGTCCGTTACAACGAACCGTCCTACCGTCACTGGGGCGGGCGCGGCATCAACTTTCTGATCCAGACCCTGATCCTGCCCGGGCTGAACGATACCCAATGCGGCTTCAAATGTTTTCGTGCGGAGGTGGCTGAGGACGTTTTCAACCGGCAAACGCTGCACGGCTGGTCGTTTGATATTGAATTGCTTTACATCGCACGCCGTCACGGCTATCGCATCGTGGAGATCCCCATCCATTGGTATCACTTTTCAGATAGCAAGGTCAGCGCGCTGTGGGATGCCCTGCGCATGATCCGCGACATTTTCCGC
>DATKED010000244.1:0-7362 GCA_035512375.1 Anaerolineales bacterium | reverse complement strand
TAACCGTATCCACTGGAAATTGAGGGAATCAAGCGATAGTAGACGGAGGTCACCTGCATGGCGCCAGCGATCCCTGCCAGGGCTCCACAGATGATGAACGATAACATCATATATTGCCAGGTGGGAACGCCCAGCATATAGGCAGCACGGAAATTCTTGCCCACCGCCTTCAAACGCAGCCCGAAGTAGGTTCCCTGTAGCAGAAAATAGACAACCACAATAGCCGCAATGGCAATCACCAGCGCCCAGGGGCTGAGCCGCAAGTCCGGGAACAGGTAGAGACGCAGAGCTTCATCAAACGGTTCGGTGCCACTCATGGAGGCGACACCGGGCCGTTTCCATGGACCGAAGATCAGATAGATCGTCAGGGCGGTGGCGACGAAGTTCAAGCCCAGGCCGCCAAAAATCTCGTTCACGCCGCCAAAGGTCTTGAGGGCACCTGCCAGTGCCGCCCATAGTGCCCCGCCAATCATCCCGGCGACGATCGCAAGCAGGATGATCAAGGAGGGCGGCAGGCTTGTATCTTGCAGCGCCCGCAGAGCCCAGGTTGTTCCAATCGCGCCGAGCATAATCTGCCCTTCCACCCCGATGTTCCACAACCCTGTTGCGAACGTGACCAGCAAGCCCGCACTGACCAGCAGCAGCGGAACCCACGAAACCAACACATCAGAAAACTTCTTAAAGGAACCAAAAGCGCCTGTAAGGATATTTTGATACGCTTCCAGCGGAGGTGCGCCTGTTGCCAACAAAATCAAAGTGGTGAACAACAATGCCAGGATCAAAGCAGCGATCTGGAAGCCAACATTCACCCAACGGCTATTCTTTGTCATAAGGGTTTTCATGAAGCCCAACCTTTACCACCAATCAGCTCACCCAATTCCTCCACTGTAGTGGTCGAGGCTGCCAGTGGCTGTGAAACCTTCCCGCTAAAGAATACGAGTACCCGATCACTGTATTGCAGGATTTCCTCCAAGTCCGAGGAAATAAACAGAATGGCTGTGCTTCTCTTACAACGCTCTTTTAGTTTGCTCCAGATGTAAATGACCGATTCGATATCCAACCCTCGTGTGGGATGCTCGACTAGAATCAACGACAAAGGATCTCGAAGTAAGGATAAAAGAGTTCGCTGCTGGTTCCCGCCGGAAAGCGATTCCACGAGGCTAACGGGTGCACCTTTAATGTTGAAGGCTTTGATCCTCTCTTCGGCAAGCCCGCGTCCACGCTCGCGGTCAATGAATACGCCCCGTTGTTTTTCAGCCAGAATAAAATGTTCAGCCAGGGACAGCCCTGGCACAAGCGCCTGTTCCAAACGGGCAGCGTGCAAATATTCCACACCGTGCTTTTTGTAAGCATGATATGGTTTGCCTGTGAGGTCGAGACCGTTCACTCTTATTTTCCCCGCTACGGTGCGAGTCAAGCCGGCGCAGGCACGCAGGAACAAATCCTGACCACTGCCTTCCATGCCAGCCAGTCCGATGACCTCCCCCGCACATGCTTCAAAATTGATATTATTGATTTTGAGACGTGCATCTTCCAATGAAACATCACTCAGACTCAACATGCTTTTATCCTGGCTGGAGGTCTGCTTTGGAGCGAGCGGCACTTCTTTGCCAAACATCATCTCCACCAGTTTTTTTGAGTCGAATGGTTTTTGTTTTATTTCGCCAACAAGCTTCCCTTGTCTCAACACAGCCACCTGATCACACAAGTTTTCCACATCTTCGAGTTTGTGGGAAACGAAGATGGTCGTGATTGCCTGTTCAGGAAGCTTCTTCAACGTGTCGAATAGTTTGGCTTTTTGGGCAGCGCTGATCCCAGTTGTTGGCTCATCGAGGATAAACACTCGAGCGCCCAGGAATAACAGGCGCATAATCTCAAGCTGCTGGCGTTCCCCCACAGTCAGAGAGTCGACATAACTTTCCGGGTCGAGAGAAAATCCAAATTCCTTTTTGAGAAGGTTGAAATCCTGGGTAGCCTCTTTTCGATTGGGGAAGAGTCCGCCTGGAAGACCGAGCATAAAATTATCCAGCAGACGCATGGGAGGGAAATCCAGCGGATCCTGGTGCAACATGCCAATCCCGTGTCGAATGGCATCCGCTGGCGATGTAATCGTAACAGGTTTGCCATCCAACACAATTTCGCCCTGGTCGGCATGCATAAAACCTGAAAGGATTTTCATCAACGTGCTTTTCCCCGCGCCATTTTCCCCCAGGATTCCCTGAATCGTGCCCGAAGGAATAGTCAGCGTAATATCATCGTTCGCATGGTTTTTCCCAAAATACTTGTGGATACTGCGGAGTTCAACCTTCATGGGCATATCCTTCGTTGTAAAAAATAAATAGTGAGTGTGGTTTCTTGCTATAAATAAAACGGGGGAAGGTGTTACCCTTCCCCCGCGTCAAACAGGTTATTGCGGAACGCTCTGACCTTCCATGCCTTCAAGCAATTGAGGCAGATACCAGACTTGTTGATCGGTGGCAACTTCGCCTTCGGCAAGATACTGCGTGCCATCCTGCAGGTTGATCGGACCCGTCCAGAGGTTGAGTCCGCCAGCCAGGGCGGCGATAAACTCGTCCAGCGGCGCCGAAGCTTCTTCGCTCAGCGCATCACCCTTCACAAACCCCACAACGCTAGTGTCAAGATTATTGATGTCCGACCAATCCGGGGCAATCCAGCTAAATGTGGGCTGGAAGTTACCTTCCTGGGCGCCGCCAATCGCTTCCACATACGCGGGACCCCAGTTGAAATAGGGGACACCCAGACAGACACTCGCGCCTTCTTCGCAGGAACCAATGTAGTCGTAAGGAATGCCATAGACTTCCTTGCCCGCATCCGACGCCTTCTTTGCTTCGGTCAGGCCTTCGGTCGTATCAATACCGGAGAGAATCACATCGTAGCCTGTGTTGATGAAGTCGTTGGCGACTTGTGTCGGGTCGGAGGTGAAACCCGGGATATTGAACCAGAAACCGATCCAGGTCACTTTAAATTGCAGGTCGGCAGGATCATTCCCTAAGTATTCACTCCAGCAATGCTTGGCGCCGAGGTAGGCGGAAGCAGCCAGGCGGCGGGTCTCGTCGTTGATCAATGGACCGAGATAGCCGATCTGCCCTGTCTTGGTCGTGAGAGCAGCAGCACAGCCCGCGATCATCTTCCCGTATTCCATACGGCCAAAGATATTTGCCAGATTTGGAATTTCTTCATATGTCTTCCCTTCGGGCCAAACCTGATCTCCGGAAGCCATGATCACATTGACATCCGGGTTTGCCTTGGAGAATGCGGTGGAAGCGTCTTTCATATCATCCGAGTTGAATATGACCAGGTCTGCGCCCTGCGAGACCAGTTCTTCGGCAAGCTGGTCCGGCGTGGTGCCGGGACGGTCCGCAGGATTGACCTTGTCCAGATAGATCATCTTTGCGCCGAGCTTCTCTTCTGCATACAACCCGCCTTCATAGTGGGCCTGGCTGTAGCCGCGGTCGTTATAGGGACCCACGAGGAGCATACCAAAGATGAATTCATCATCAGCGGGCTCGGTCGCGGCGGCTTCTGTGGCTGGCGCCTCAGTGGCGGGTGCTTCGGTTGCTGCAGAGGGTTCTGTCGCGGCCGGGGGCTGGGTAACAGCAGGTGCTTCTGTTGCCGGTGCGCCACAGGCTGAGACAACCATCATGACTACTATCGCCAAAAACAGGAATTTACGCATTGTCTTCTTCTCCTTGTGAAAATATAGGTATGGAACAGACAACGAACGAAATGTGATTTATATTTCGGTGCGCCTCCTTTCGCCGATTCAATCTGGGATTATTGTCTATACAATTGTACATGATTGTATATTTTTATAACACATATTGTAGGACAAATCATCAGAGAAAGACAAGTACAATACTCATGATTTACATGCGAGCATGCTCTTGATTTCAGACAATGCTTCGCTTCTCCCTGAGGGCAGGTCGCCAGTGGTTTCCGTTTCGATCCGTTCCCACAGCCGGCATAGCAACGGTCCAACATAATCTTTTGATACCCTGTAAGACTCTCGCGATAACTTGAGCGCGCGTTCCCAATCTCCCATGTGGGCATAACCTTCGATAAATACAAACCGTTCCACCGGATCGTTCGGGTGATCATCCAGCTTGAACGCTATATCGCCCAACTCTGCCACTTTCTCCCAATCACCGAACTGACGTGCAAGATCAGCCTTTTCAAAGTAATAGCACCATGCGTGCGCGGGTTCTGGAGCAAACAGGGAGTCTGGTAAATTCACCGCGTTTTCCTCATGGATCATCGATGTGTTGCTCAGCACAGCCGCATCGCGCAAAAGAGGGACGAGCAGCCTGTTTGCAGGGTCAATTTGGGGGTCGAGGACCCGCACACAGCCGGGCGGGCTATAGTCAATGACAACAAGCTGGGACGTATTGCCACGAAACGTCTTCGCCAGATAGTTCTGTTCGATGGCGAGACCCGGCTCGAGGTCCGGCAAGCCGCGATTGAGTCGGATCGAGATAAAGTACAGAATGTGATCCATCTCTCCCGTACGGCCGTAGATCCAGTTCAGAGGTCCCGAAAGAGAGTTGTCACTAAAATAATTGACCGGCAGATCGTTGGAAACGATCGCAGTATTTGGTTCCAGCGCGGGAATACGCCAGCTCATCTGCCAGAAGAGGTCGCGGTGCACGTCCCAGTCACGGATATAGGCAATGTTGGTTTCGAATTGTTTGCCGATGGAAAATGCGACCAGCAATGCCAGCAAGCCATATTGTAGTCTTGGTCTGGCGTTGAGCAGGCTGATCAATGCCACAAGGATCAGACTCGACCCAAGCATGAACGGCAGGGTGAAGCGGTCCGCAGAAAAATGCAATTGAGGTTCGATGCCAACGAGCCAGAACGACCCTCCTGCAAACAACCATGCGGCGAACCCGAGCAGGAACATCTGCCCGACCCGTATATGTTCTCCCTGCTCAGACCTATCACGGAATAGTAAATAAAAGGCGATCAGTATCATGGAAACCAGGATCAAAACGGCTGCCACGATACTAACGCGTAAGCCCAGTTGATCCACACTGACTGACTCGAATGGGAAAAGCCATGCATGGGGCACGGTTTCCCAGAATGCCATAAACATGCTTTTGAGAAGTGTGGATATTCCCAACAACGGATCTTTGCGCAGAAGATCGAGTGTCACATAGCTATAGCTCGCGTTCTGGTTTTCAAAGAAGAACAGCCGCCAGAACGTGATACCCAGCATGACAGCAAAATACGGAATAAAGAGAATAATTACGCGGCGGATCTTCTGTTTCCACTCGTCATTTACAACGATCCAGAATAGGACGATCCTCAAGAATTCCAGAAAATAAAAATACTCCATCGTCAACAGGTTGACGAAAGAGAACGCCAGCGCGGCGACCGTCAAGGGAACCCGCCGATCAGGCTGGCGAATGGCAAGGATAGATAAATAAAGCGAGAACAGAAAACAATTGAGAACAATATAAAAATGCGAGTACATCAACGAGATGAAATTCTGCCCCAATCCCGGGTAGACCAGGAACAGCAGACTCCCCCACAGGGCCGGACGTTCATCCCTGCGCCAGACCTGTCGTAATAACATCCACACTAACACAGCCGTGAGCCAGCGCAGGATCACAACCAGGAGTTGCCAGCGCCAGGGATGGGGTCCGAGCAGCGGCATCGTGACCTGGTAGATCATGCCCCAAAACGGACGGCTGGTTGAAAAGGTCTTCGTGAGCGCATCAGGACCCAGCCGGTAGTAGATCCAGGTCCAAGGGGACTCATCCCAGTAAAAGCCCCGTTCCCAGAAGAACAGTCCATAGGTCAACGCGGCAACGATAAACAGTACGATCGGCACACTGCGCGGTGACGACAGACTGGTTCTGAGCTTTTCCAAATTTGCCTTCATACCAGCGTTAATTCCATGCGGTTACGTTGATAACGACCTTCCGAGATGGTTTTGACGATCTTGAAACCTGCCTGCTCATACAATGCGATGGCAGGCGAATTTTCTTTTTCGACACTGAGAACAACCGAATGATATCCATTTGAATGGCTTGCTTTTATGAATGCGTCCAACAATTTTTTCCCCAATCCCTGCCCCCTTTGACCGGATGCCACGCCTATATAGGTGAGTTCCAGCGCGCTGCTTTTCATATCTGCCTGGTTCGAAGTAGAAAGCACCGAAGAGATCAACTGCCACAACACAAGAGGGTGGGTAAACATCACGCGCAACATCTGTAGAACAAACCATGCCAGTGGTGAGCGAAGCTGTGAGTTGATTCTATCAGGGTATGGAGAACCCAGTGCCCAGCCGAGAATATCACCGGACGCAGAGACCGCGCAAAATCCAATAACGTTTTGGTCAGCTCGTGCAATCTGATAATATCGCAAAACCATCGGCAGACCCAAATCGGAAAGCAGCGTATGCATGACGGAATGATGCAGTACAGCCAGGCGCTTGATGTCATTATCCGTCAGTTGGGAAAACTCGATCAGGCTGGTATCCATGAAAAGCTCAGGCAAGTCCCTTGATCAAAAAAGGTCCAAGCGGGCGCACGATAAAGGCAGGCAGGCGTTTCCAAATCGAAATCGCAGCCTGGAATTTGGGATTCTTTTGATTCCGTTCCGGCAGCTGATTGCCCGAGCTCAGTGCGTACCAATAAGCCAGCAGTTCTTTACGCGGTCTCCATTTCATTTTGAAGGCTTCGTTCCCCGAGCCAATTAAACTCCGTCCGAGATCAAATATTTTGAGTCCCTTGCGGCAATAACGCTCCAGAGCCGACCAATATAAAAATTCACCAGCGTAGTCCGATCGGAAACGACGCAGGATATTTGCATGTAGATTCGTTGCCACATCACCTTGAAGGATGAAGACACCCCCGCCCGCCAGTTCACCATGAGGTCCATACATCACCGCGAATTCCAGCGCGTCGCCGAGCGATTCGGCCATCGTGCGCAAATACCCTTTAGTGTGATACGGCGAGCCCAGCTCATGCATACTGAGCGCAATCGCTTCATACGCATCGTTCAGCAAATCAAGATGACCAAACTTTATCGAGAATCCTTTCTTCAACGATTTGCGGATATGATTGCGATGATCAGAGCTATAGTCACGCATCCATGGAGCGGGGTCGGACCCGAGCTCTGCAAGATACGTGGCGTAGACAGGCTGTTGGATCCATCCTTCAGCCGGAGGCTCCTCCCCCGCCTCAAACCGGATGTTGACATACTCCACACCCAATTCGTTTCCCAGCAATCGAGCCTTTTCCAGCAATACCTCACGCACAGCCACAGAGGAATATGCAAATCCACCATAAGATCCGAATGGCGAAGTGGCGAGATAATCCCCAAAGATGAAATGTT
>DATKED010000243.1:0-3673 GCA_035512375.1 Anaerolineales bacterium | reverse complement strand
AATTCTCAGGGTCCAATGGATCAACCAGTGTCACGTTGATTCCCAAACGCGGGAATGTATATTTGAACTGGCTGACGGTCCCGCCAAACAGCGTCGAAGCCGAAACGATATGGTCTCCAGCTTCACAAATTGCGAAAATTGCGGTCATTTGCGCGGCCTGACCCGAACTTACCTCCAGCGCCCCAAGGCCTCCTTCGAGATCTGCAATCCGGTTTTCGAACACGTTTGAGGTTGGGTTGGAGATGCGCGAATAAATATGTCCGGTTTCCTGCAGGGCGAACAAACGCGTAGCGCGGTCTGTACTCTGCAGATCGTACGCGCTTGTCTGATAGATTGGCACGGCGCGGCTGCCCGTCGTTTCCTCGGGTTCATACCCGACGTGGAGCTGGCGGGTGGTGAAACCAAATTGACGTTCTGTTGTGAGCATGGCACTCTCCTTGAGTTTGATTTACCCGCCCATCAGAAGAGATTCCCTTATTCCTTTAGGCTGGGGAAAAAAATTGCCTCTTCTGAAAGTACAAGAAGAGGCACATGCGATACCATCCTCTCATCTTCCAGATCAATGGATGTTGCCATCCTTCTGTCGGAGTTGGCACCGTTTCAGCGAAATGCTAATCGGTTGCCGAGGCGTCACAGGGCCGTTCCCTCAGCCTCTCTGGATAAGAGCGAGTATTTGATTGTTAGCGCAGGTTTATATCATAAAAGATTCTCGTTGACAAGCAACTCTGCATTATAGATCGATCCGCCTGCCGCGCCGCGGATCGTGTTGTGTGAAAGGACGACAAATTTAAGATCAAGAATGGGATCGCGTCTTAAGCGGCCGACGACGGTCGTCATGCCTTTTCCGGTTAATCGGTCGAGTCTGGGCTGAGGGCGATCCGATTCATTCCTTACCTCGATCACGGGTCGCGGTGACGATGGTAGATCCCTTGCGGATGCAGGCGCGCGGTACGTCTGTAGAATCGCCTCAGCAGCTTCAGGGGCGGCCGGACTCAAGAGCTCCACACTTGCGCAGACCGTATGACCGTCAATGACCGCGACTCGATTCGTATGTGCGCTGAATTTGATTTCTGCTAAATCGATTTTGTTATCATTTAATTTGCCGAGCATTTTGCGCGGCTCCCATTCCACTTTTTCTTCTTCCCCCTTGATATTGGGGATGATATTATCAATAATATCCAGCGAAGGGACGCCAGGATAGCCAGCTCCGGAAAGCGCCTGAAGGGAAACTGCAAAAACCTTCTTCACTCCAAACGCATTATCGAGTGCTTTAAGCACAATCGTAAGACCTGTGCTCGTGCAATTCGGATTCGTGAGAATGGCTCCACTCCATCCGCGATTCTTGCGTTGCTCTTTGACGAGATAGATATGATCTGCATTGATTTCAGGCAGGAGCAGCGGAACATCTTCACCGCGTCGATAGGACGATGCATTGGAACAAACGGCGAATCCTGCCTGTGCGAATTGTGGTTCGAGGTCCTTGGCAATTTCATTATGCAAAGCTGAAAATACGATTTTCGAATCGATACATTCAGACGACGCCGGGACGACTACCATCTCGCTTGCATATTCAGGCATCGGATCATTGAGTATCCAGCGGCATGCATCCGCATACTTTTGCCCAACCGAACGATCAGACGCGGCAAGTGCAACGACTCTGAACCATGGATGATTATCCAACAATGAAACGAATCGCTGACCGACAGAGCCGGTTGCGCCGAGCACCGCTACGGGGATCTGAGATGACACGATGATTTCTCCTATAATTTTTCCGTCATTGCTTTGTCGCTGCGAGGCTCGCCATGACGGTTAATTCACGATCAACTCATGCAACGCCTGCACCGCGCACTCCGTATCCTCCGTCTCGACCACCATGCTGATCGAAACATCGGACGAGCCGTGCGCAATCGCGAGAACATTGATAGCGTGATCGCCAAGTTTACTGAAAATTTGACCTGCGACTCCAGGCGTATTGCGTGTGCCTGAACCCACTGCCGTAATGATGGCAACTTCTTCCGTTGCCCAGACGCGGTCGATGTCGCGTTCGGAAATCTCGATGGCAAAGTTCTTTTGCAGCGCATCTAATACTTGATCTGCGGATTCGGTGGGTATTGCAAAACAAATGGACTGTTCTGAGGAAGCCTGCGTGATCAGCGGAACACTTGTCCCTGTGGAAGCTACCGCGCCGAACGCCCGTGCCGCCACACCAGGGACGCCCAGCATCCCGCGTCCTTCAATGGTCACCAACTTTTGTTTGCGAATGGCAGTCACCGCTTTGATGACCTGTCCGCCACTGTTTGCTTTTCCATTTGAATGTCCATTTGCGATCAGGCGCGTGCCGGGATGCGACGGATTGAATGTATTGCAAATGCGCAGCCCGATGCCTGCCTCCACCAACGGACGGATTGTTTTTGGATGCAGGACTTTCGCTCCGTAATATGCCAGTTCGGCAATTTCACTGTAATTGATTTCAGGCAATGTTTTTGCAGAAGATACCAGGCGCGGGTCGGCGGTCATCACGCCATCCACATCTGTCCAGATCCAGACTTCCTCGGCAGGTAATACAGAGCCAATAATTCCTGCTGAATAGTCACTGCCTCCGCGTCCCAATGTAGTGATGATGCCTTCGGGGGTCGCGCCGATAAAGCCTGTGGTGATAACGACAATGTCCTCATCCAAAAGTGGGTTCAAGCATCGTCGCGTCCTTTCGGTTGTCACTTCGAAATCTGGATTTGCATTTTGAAAATGTGAGTTCGTGATTATGAATTCATTCGATTCGACTACCTTCACTTTGAGCCCCGTACTTTCTGCTACCGCACCCAACAAGCGGACACTCATCCGTTCCCCAAGAGAAGCCACCGCATCCATGGCGCGTGGACTGGCTTCGCCAAGAACGGCAATTGCTCTGCATAAGTCCACCAGGGATTCAATCAAGCAATTGATTTGCTGTTTTGTCCGCTCGCGCAAACTTTCGTCCTTAACCAGAGCACCCACTGCAGCGAAGTGTTTTTCCCGCAACGAAGATTCTGCACTGGAAAGTGAGTCAATGTTTCCTTGCGAGGCGAGCGTGGCGCATTTCAACAATAGATCGGTCACGCCAGACATCGCCGAGGCGATCACCACCACGCCCGCATATTCCTTCCGCGCATCCTTGATGATCTGTGTCGCTTTGGTCAGCGCATCGGCTGAACCAACCGACGTCCCTCCAAATTTCATCACAAGCGTTTGTTTTTGCATAATCTTCTCCTTTGTTCGCTTCTTCTTTCGCGCTGAGTGCTACGCAATCGAAGCGGGGGTAACAAAAACGCCTCACGTTTCCGTGAGGCGCTGTGTGTTTTGAGATAGCCGTTTTTTCGGTTACTTCATTCCAAGCACAAAACCCTCACGAGGGAACCCGGAGGTAGTGGTCATGGACATAGTACCGAAACCGTGCTGACACATATTGGACGGTATTCTATGCTAGTGGGGGGAATGAGTCAAGTGTTTGGACAGTATCGAACTACTTTTAATTCCCGAATCCTCCTACAGCCCCTGTTAGCGAAAGTTGAAAAGCGAACTCCTTCAAAGATTAAAGATGAACTTTTGAATGGGCAAGAGGCAGGTTCAAGGTCTCGATCATTTTGAGGTTCCACCAGATACGGACTTCCATAAGCTGTTTGGCTGGGTCAGGGAT
>DATKED010000242.1:0-10014 GCA_035512375.1 Anaerolineales bacterium | reverse complement strand
AAACTCGCACGATGGATTCATCCGTTGAGCGGGAGATTGCTGCGCCGCTCGGGCTGGCAATGACATGAATAAAAATTAGAAAATTTGTGCTATACTTTACTTTCCTAACCAACGTGGTGAAAGAATGGCTATCATCCGCTCTTCTGATATTGGAAATTATCTTTACTGCCGCCGTGCCTGGTGGTATCGCAAACAGGGATTCGAGTCTGAGAATCGGGCTGAACTCGAGGCTGGGACCGAAATCCACCGTCAACACGGACGGCGAGTCCTTGCCTCCACCCTCAACCGTTCACTGGGGATGATCTTGCTTTTTGTTGCGCTGATCCTATTGGTGGCTTATTGCACTTCGCAAATTTTGTAAATTAGATCGGTCAAGATGAGTAGATTGCTTGAATTCCTTCTGGGCTCATTATTAATTCCTGTATTCACCGTTGCTTTCCTGTTTTTTTCATGCTTCATTACATCTTAGGAGTACGCGGCATGACCGATCGCGCCTGGCATGCTTTTGCCAGGACATGGATCGACTCGAATGGCGATGGGGTGGTCAAGGATGGCGAACCGCCGCTGAGAAATATGGAAATTCACGTTGATGCTGTTCGGAACCGGTTGACAGCTATAAGCTGGCCTGCGATCACGAACAAAGATGGGGAAGTGCAATTCAATGTGCCAATCCCGGGATGTTCAGCTACTGTTTTTGAGATGTACGTGGATGTTCCAGAAGGGTACCGTATTACGACCAGTCCGCGTATCGCAGTACATCCGGATGTTTGGGAAAGCCTGGGCACAGCGCGTGTTTATTATTTTGGTTTCGTATTTGATCAGTGACCTGGTCTACATGTTATATATTGCCCTGGTTCTACTTTTTCTTGCCATCATCTTTTTCTGGCAATCCAATCGCCAGCGGAAAGCCGCGGGGCTGCCAGGCGGACGGGTCATCTATACCGACACGCGCGGCTGGGGAAAACTGGAAAAACCACTTTTCTATCAAGCCTTGGGTCTGACGGGCAAGCCCGATTACCTTATCCAGCAGAATGGACAGATTATCCCCGTCGAAGTAAAGTCTGGCCGCGCACCTGAGGCGCCATATGATTCTCATATTTACCAGTTAGCTTCCTATTGCCTGTTGGTTGAAAAAACATATGGCAGGCGTCCGCCGTATGGCATCATCCATTACAACGACCGCGACTTTGCCATCGATTACACACAACAGCTGGAATCATCCCTGCTGGACCTGCTGGCTGAAATGAAACGCGACCAACACAGGAAGGAAATCTCGCGTTCTCACGAACAAGCCTCCCGCTGCGCGCGCTGCGGGTTTCGGAAGATATGTGATCAAAGACTGGTATAGGAAAGGGTACAAGTCCACAGGTAAGAACAGAATGATCTGGCAGACTGTCTCCGTGTGTACATGGATACCTGTTTACCTTATAATTACCTCACCATGTCCGACGCATTTATGCCAAAGAGACCCGTTGTAGCCGCCTATCCGCGGTTGCCTGAAGCCTTTGTAGAGGCGGAGGCAATGTCCAATTATCTAAAGGACAAGGGAATTGAGGCGCCTTTTGGTTCCCTGTATGATGAGGCACTTCGCAAACAGGTGCGGAGTGGTGAGTTCGATCTGCTGATCATGGCAGGCGGTGACGGAAGCGTCCTGCGAGCCGGAAACCTATGTGCTTCGAGCAAGGTCCCGATCCTGGGTGTGAACCTGGGGAGGATTGGTTTTCTTATCCAGGTTGAAAAAGACGAATGGCGCGAGTACTTTGATAGATTGCTGAACGGCGAAGCATGGATCGAGAATCGCATGATGCTCCATGCCGAACATATGCGCTCGGGTGAAGAGTTGGGATCGTGGGATGCGTTGAACGAGGTCGTTGTCGGGCGCGGACAGGCCCTTCGCCCCATCCGTTTGTCTGCTTCGGTGGACGGACGGCATCTGACGAGTTATGTGGCAGATGGACTGATCGCCTCCACTGCGACCGGTTCAACGGCTTATGCTCTCGCCGCCGGCGGACCGATCCTCCCGCCTGAGTTACGCAATATCCTGCTTGTGCCGATCGCTCCACACCTTTCGGTGGACCGCGCGGTGGTCCTGGCTGAAGGCTCGATGGTCAGTATGCAAATTAATGGAGAGAACGCGGTGTTGAGCATTGATGGACAACCATCCATTACTCTGGTGGAAGACGATCATGTGGATGTGCGCGCCGCGGATGTGACCACCCAATTTGTCCGTTTTGGAGACCCGGGATATTTCTACCGCAACCTCACCGCTCACATGAATGAGAATTCTTTAGGATTGCCAAGATGACTGAATCAACAACCGAAACATTATTCTGCTATGTTCACCCGAGCCGCGAGACAGCACTGCGATGTAATAACTGTAATCGCCCGATCTGCGCAGCCTGCGCGATCCGCACACCGATTGGCTATCGTTGCAGGGAATGTGTAAAAGGTCAGCAGAAAGTATTCAACACAGCGGAGTGGTATGACTACGTCTCGGGTTTTATCGTTGCAGCGCTCCTTTCCGCGGTTGCGGCATTTCTGGTTACTTTAATCGGCGGCATTGGCTTCTTTGGATGGATCATCATCTTTATAGGTGCACCAACTGTGGCGGTAATGATCGCAGAAAGCGTGCGCATGGTAACGCGCCGCCACCGTTCACGTTCCTTGTTCATTACAGTTGCCGTGGGTGTTGTGCTGGGCGCGCTGCCAACTATTTTACTGCAGGTGTTCAGCATGAATCTCTTTGGTATCATTTTTCAAGTAATCTATCTTGTGATTTCTGTTCCCATTATTTACTCCCGACTTTCTGGAATCCAATTGTTCAGATAACCGATACCCTATGCTCACAGAACTTCGTATTCACAATTTTGCGATTATCGACCAGCTCGATCTGCGTTTTGGTCCCGGGCTCATCATCCTCACCGGTGAGACCGGTGCGGGCAAATCCATCATCCTTGACGCTGTGGTGATGCTCATTGGTGGCAAAGCAGATACGACCTTCGTGCGCACCGATTCGGATGCCGCGTTCGTTGAAGGTGTGTTCCATCTCAAAGGACCGGAAAAAGAGGCGGTGCACTTCATCCTGCAGCGCGAAGAATTAATGGATGACGATCCGGATTACGTTGTCCTCATGCGCGAGATCCGCAAAGAGGGACGCAGCGTGGCACGCGTCAACGGCAGAACGGTCAACGTTTCGTTGCTGAAGGAACTGGGCGCTTTGCTGGTGGATATCCACGGGCAGGCGGAACATCTTTCCCTGCTCGATTCACGCGCCCACCTGGGACTGCTTGACCGTTACGCAGAAGTGGCGCGTCCCCTCAGCGACTACCGTCAAACCTATCACGTGTTGTTGAACCTGCGCCGCGAGTTGAATGACCTGCGCAAAGCCCAGACAGATGCCGAGCGCCGCGTGGACATGCTCACGTATCAAGCTGAAGAGGTCGAAGCCGCGCGTTTGAAACCGGGTGAAGACGAAGAACTGCGCAAGGAGCGTGACCGGCTCGCGAATGCCGAGTCGCTTTCGCGCAATGCCCAGGAGGCGCTGGCTGTTTTGGAGGAGGGTTCACCTGAAACCCCAGCCGCGACGGATCTGGTGGGGCAAGTTGCACAGGCGTTAGCTGCACTTGCGAAGATCGACTCGGCCCAAAATGAAATGGCGAATCAGGCAGAGCTGCTGCTGGATGGCATGTCTGACCTTATCCATGGTTTGCGTGATTATCTTGAAGAGATCGAGTTCAACCCGAAGCGGCTCGATGAAGTGGAAGAACGACTCGATCTGATTCATTCGCTGACTCGCAAATATGGCGGCAGTATCCCGGCGGTCATTGCCTACGGTACGGGAGCTCGTAAACAATTGGAAACGATCACGACCGCGGCAGAACGGATCGAGGAACTGGAAACACAGGAAGCAAAGCTGCTGGAGAAACTTGCCAGGCAGGGAAATCTGCTGACTGAGAAGCGCAAGTCTGCGGCTGTCGAAATGGGCGATAGAATCGAAACTGAACTCGATGATCTGAGAATGGAAGCCGCAAAATTCGGTGTGGATTTCCACACGAAGCCTGACCCGAACGGTGCACCAGTCCAAAATGGTACACGGATCGGGTTCGATCAAAACGGGTTCGACAAAATTGAGTTTTTGATCGCGCCCAATCCTGGTGAAGGACTAAAGCCGCTGGCAAAGATCGCCTCAGGCGGTGAAACGTCGCGCCTGATGCTTGGCTTGAAGAATGTACTTGCCCGCGCCGACGAGGTGCCGTCCTTGATCTTTGATGAAATCGACCAGGGTATCGGCGGACGCGTTGGTATGACGGTGGGCCAAAAACTTTGGAATCTCTCGCGCATGCATCAGGTCTTTTGCGTGACGCATCTTCCCCAGCTCGCGGCGTTTGGTGATGAGCATTATCAGGTGCAAAAGCTGATCCAGAGTAACCGTACGTTGACGCGGGTCGAGCGCCTCGATGGCGAACCGCGTTTGTTGGAGCTCTCACAGATGCTAGGCGAAGTGGGCGAAGGGACTCTCCGCTCCGCGCAGGAGTTGATGCAGGTGGCGAGGCAGATGATAAAATCTCCAAAATAAGCGATAGATAAAAATATTACTGCCCAGTCGAAGAGACTGGGCAGTTTTGTTGTAAGTCCGGATTATTCTTTGGCTGATTCAGCGGGCATTGCCTTGCTGCCTTCCATGGACTGCAAAGCCAGATATTGTTCACCGAATTTCTTGATCTTTTCCATTTCAAGGTCATATTGGCTGAAGTGGCGTTCCTCGTCATCCACCAGACCTTCGAACACTTTGCGCGAGCCGGAGTCTGCATTGGCGGAACATTCATTTGCCCATTTGTTGTAATCGCGGGCGCTGCCCTCCTCCATTTTGCGGGCCAATTCAAGCATGGCTTTTACATCACGGATCTTCTGAACGCTTTCCGAAGCCACCATTTCAACTTCACCACCCAGGAACAGGATGCGCTCGGCACAATGCTCCACATGTCCCATTTCCTCAATGGCAGTCTTCATGAAAAGGCGGGAGAGGAGTTCATAGCCCTGATCTTCGCAATGGAAGTGGAAATACATGTATTGATGCACAGCGGACATTTCATCCGCAACGGCTTTATTGAGTAATTCAATGCTTTTTTCGTACATGGTAATCTTCCTTTCGTTATTGTGAAAACTATCTCAATCTCATTATAGCAAACTTTGTTGGACTTGGAGTTGCAAACAGGACGCGGCTATATAGCGTTTTCCACGGGCCGCCAGTAAACTGCACTCCGATTCAAAACCGCAGGTGTTGCAGTATTTACCATCGGGTCCGATCTCGACCAGCTTCCCTTTCCGGACCAGCAGCTTGATCATTGACATCACTGCGGTCGGCTGGGCATCCATGACGCGGCTGATCTCTGAAAGGCTCAGTCCGTTCTCTTCGTTTTCCAAAAGATGTACCAGTTGTGTCAGCATAAGTGATCAGCCAAGTCCCAGAAAGCGCCCGCCCTGATAGATGATAAAGGCGACGATCCAGGCCACCGCGGTTTGATAGATGGCGGAAGTAACAGCCCAGGATCTGCCAAATTCGTGTTTGATCGCGCCAAGCGTCGCAACACAGGGAACGTATAAAAGGACAAAAACCAGCAACGCGACCGCGCTCAGTGGTGTGAAACTCTCGCGCAATGCAAGGCTCAGAGCAGTCTCTTCGCGTTCAGCTTCTTCATCCACCAGGTTCACTCCAGGGATGATGCTCAAAAGGATTCTGCCTGAGCTTACGGACGCTTCCACAAATCCCTGACCGATACCGACGAAGTCTTCAGCAAGTGTCGTAGGCTGGACGGGTGTCGCCTCTTCGCCGCCAAGATAGATCTGGCTCATCGTACTGACGACGATCTCCTTTGCCATGAAACCAGTCACCAGGGCACCGCCCGTTTCCCAGTTGCCAAACCCGAGCGGAGCAAAGACGGGCGAGATGGCGCCGCTCACTCTGCCAAAATAGGAATTGCGTTGTTCGGTCACACCCCAGGGAAGGTTGAGCAACAGCCACATGACCAAGGACGCAAATAGGATCGTTGTCCCCGCCTTGCGGACGAATTCACGCGTGTTCTCCCACATGTGGATCAACACACTCTTCAACGCAGGCTGGCGGTAGGGAGGCAGTTCCAACACGAACGCGGATGTTGCATCAGGTTTGAGAATGGTGCGGGTGAAGACCATTCCTGCGAGCATCGCAACGATAATGCCAAGTGCATACATCGCCCAGATGACTGTCCCTGCACGCGCGCCGAAGAACGCGAGACCGAAGACAACATAAACCGGCAGACGCGCCGAGCAGGACATAAGCGGTACAAGCAACGCCGTCAGAACGCGGTCGCGGCGGCTGGCTATGGTTCGAGTTGCATAAACTGCAGGGACGGCGCAACCAAAGCCAAGGATCATCGGGATGAATGATTTTCCATGCAAACCAACGACGCGCATGAAGCGGTCCATCACGAATGCAGCGCGGGACATATAGCCAGAGTCTTCGAGTAATGCAAGGAAGAAGTAAAGGATCAACAGCCCTGGGACAAAGACCAGCACGCCTCCGACTCCAGCGATGATTCCGTCAATGACCAAAGAATGAATCCACGTGGGAGCAGGCACGAGGTCCAGAAGGAAGCGGAGCCAGTTGGCGATGGGACCGTTGATGACCGCGTCCGTCCAATCCAAAAAGGGTGAAGACACGTCGATCACGAGTCGGAAGACGATGTACATCACGGCGAAGAAGAAAGGCAGTCCGAGCCACTTGTGTGTGACGATGTCGTCAACGCGGTCGGTGAAGGTGATGCGGTCAATGAGCGGGCGGTGAAGCGACTGGCGTACGATGCCGTTGATGTAGCCGTAGCGGCGGTCGGCGGTGATGAGATCGAAGTCATCGCCGAGCATGGACGAGACGTGTTCCGCGCCTTGTTTTGCAAGCGCTATGACCTGTTCGCCGTTTGGCATCTTTTGTGTACGCGCAAGGATGTCGGGATCGGCTTCAAGCAGCTTGATCGCCAGCCAGCGTTTGGAATAGCGACCGGTATCGAATTTTATTTCTTCGAATGCAGAAGTGAGCTTGGCGATTTCGCGTTCGATCTTGCCGCCGTAATCGAGTTCAAAAATGGACTGAATGCCTGCCGTCATATTTGCCTTAATTTGCACGCGCAAGGCGCACCGCTTTGTTGATGAGCTCGGGGATACCCTTGCCGCGGTTCGCTGCGGTTTGCACGACTGGGACATTGCCAAGCAGCTGTGATAACTGGTCAACATTGATCTTTGCGCCGTTCTTATGCAGGTCGTCGGTCATGTTGAGCGCAAGGACTACCGGTACATCCAATTCCAGAATTTGAACGGTGAGATATAAATTGCGTTCGAGATTGGTCGCATCCACTACGTTGATGACCACGTCCGGGCGCTCTTGAATGATGTAATCGCGCGCGATGATCTCTTCGGGCGAATAGGCGGTGAGACTGTACGTGCCAGGCAGGTCAACGATGTTGACTGTTTTGCCGTCATGTTCGATCTCGCCTTCTTTTTTCTCCACGGTCTTTCCGGGCCAGTTCCCCGTGTGCTGATGCAAACCCGTCAGCGCATTGAAGATCGTGGTTTTGCCTGCATTGGGATTCCCTGCCAGTGCGATAGTGATGTCAGCCATTGGACTCTCCGTGTAAGGAAACTTCGATGAATGCGGCTTCCTCTTTTCGCAGAGCGAGGTGATAACCCTTGATGAAATATTCCATGGGGTCGCCGAGTGGCGCCTTGCGTTCGAAACAAATGGTTTCGCCTTTGACAATGCCCATCTCGATGAAACGCCTGCGCAGCGCGGCTGCTCCGCCGACACGAGTGATGATGGCCCTTTGACCAGGCTTTAGTTGATGTAGTTGAATTGAATCGGACATGAAAATTTTCCTCAGGATGATTTTGATTTCACAAGTACAAATTCTGCCAGCAACAATCCCAGCGCAACTTCCCTGCCATCCACGAGTACTGTGAGCGGACCCTGCATCGGCGCGGCTTCCACCAGGGTCACTTCCTGACCGGGGAGAAGCTTCTTATCCTGGAAGTATGTGAGCACATCTGTATTTGTTGCATTCACAGCCAGAATAGTCACCGTTTCGCCTATTGAGACATCACTCAATATGACCCCATCCAACGGTGTAAATTCTCCATTCTCATCCGGAATAGGGTTACCACGCGGGCAGGTCTTTGGGTTCCCAAGAAAGACAGCCAGCGCCTCGGTCACTTCCGGCGCAGTTGCATGTTCCAGCGAACACGCCAGTTCGTAGATCTTCGCCCATTCGATTTTTAGATGTTCATACAGAAAAACTTCCCAGAGTCGCTGGCGTCGTAACACATCGCACGCCACATTGCGCCCCTTCTCCGTCAGATTCACGCCCTTATAAGGAGTATGTGAGACCAGTCCCTGCTCGCCTAGTTTTTTGATCATCTCGTTCGCAGAAACAGGAGTCACACTTAAACGCTCCGCAAGGCGGGCAATCGCCACATCGCGATTTCCAAACTCAGCCATTGCCTTGAGATACATTTCCGTGCTTTCGCTCAATTGTGGAACAGTCATAAGGTAACCCTTTATAAAATGTTATGGTTAACCTTATTATTTCAGATATGTGCCTTTTTTCACATGGAAGGATGTCATCTCTTTTATGTGAAGGAAGTACCCGCTCCTTTCCGCGCTTCGTTTTGATTCAGCTAAAAAGAACAGACCATGCCTTCAGGCAGAGTCCGTTAATTTCGTGCTGACTTAGTGACTGGCATTTTCAGCGGTGGGATGGGAGTTTGCTGCCTGCGCCCTGCTTTGTCACTTCCACCCAGAGCGAAGCGGCGAGTTCATAGCCAATAATGTGATCCTGTGGTTTCATTTGCAAGCGCAATGGACCCTTGAACGGCGCACAGCTTAACGTGATCCTCAATATCACATGAGACGATGAAGTCGGTTAAACAGTCACGAGTGGGATAAGCGATCTATAAATCTATAAAATACTCAGTAAGTTCTATTGGAATTCTATGTAAATCTATATTGAAATTGGTGGCATTGCGTCTAAAATATCCTTGTCAGGCGAGGGCGTGCGGAAGCGCCCTTCCTGTATTTAAAAATTTCCAGACACAAAGGACACCACGGATACGGAAAAAAGCAAAACCTATGTTCTCCCGCCTTTGAACTCTGCGTATCCTTACTTGTTAATAAAGCATCATGCTCCTCAAGCGTTTTCAACTTGGACTGATCCATGTCGCGGTCGCAATGACCCTGGTCCCCATCAATAGCACGCTCAACCGTGTGATGATCAAGGAACTCGCGATCTCTGCGACCCTTGTCGCAATCCTGGCCTCTCTTCCCTATTTGTTCTCACCCATTCAAGTTGCCATCGGTTCATATTCAGACCGCCATCCCATCCTTGGCTTTCGCCGCACGCCGTATATCCTGGTGGGGCTCGTTCTCTGCGTGATAGGACTGATCGTTTCGCCACAGGTCGCGTTCCTTATAGCAGATAATTTCCATCTTGGATTGCTCGCGGGGTTGCTTGCGTTTGGCGCGTGGGGCATGGGCTACAATCTCTCGGCGGTTTCGTATCTCTCTCTGGCATCCGAACTCTCCGGAGAGAACGGGCGCGGCAAAACGATCGCGACGATGTGGTTCATGATGATCCTCTCCATCATCCTGACTGCCATTGCGCTCAGTCGCATGGTGGACCCCTACACTCCTCAAGCGTTGATACGTGCATTTGGAGTCGTAGCCACCTCAGCTCTCATCCTCGGTTTGCTCGGCCTGATCAGGCTTGAGCCACGCTCAAACGGTCTCTCTTCGAGCGCGTCTGAGGCGTATACGGTTAAACAAATGACATCAGCCATAACAGCGAACCCGGTCGCACGCATATTTTTTGTTTATTTGCTTTTGCTGCTCGCTGCCATTCTTGGACAAGATGTTCTGCTCGAACCCTTCGGCGCGGAAGCTTTCGGCATGACCGTGACCGAGACGACGCGTATCACGTCCATCTGGGGCAC
>DATKED010000241.1:0-22190 GCA_035512375.1 Anaerolineales bacterium | reverse complement strand
CTAGCACTCATGAATACTTTTAAACGACGAAGGTTTGGCAACTTGTTGCTTAAGGTGCGCTTCTCATTTTTCAGGATAGAAGTAATTTGCTTATGGGTATTTATGAATCGTTCTCCCCAATTCAATGTTCGAAAATCGGTTTCAGTGCCCTTGCGATCCGGGCTGTTACCAACAATATGAGAATGGTGATACTCTTGGATAACAGACCTCACCAGCTCAAAGGGAGGCTGGCGTTGCAAGAATTCATTGAAAATTTAGGACGCTTTTGCAAGTCATCAAAGGTCTGGTTCGCTGCAGGTATGGTAGCAAGTCCAATCGCGTAGCTACTGCTCCATTCCAATGAGGTTTTTCAATTGGGAACTCGTCCAATGCTGAGTTTGTGTCTGCCAATATAGTTAAACTACAGCCAGCCATATAATCTCGCAATGATGCGTGAAACCATTGAACGTAATCTCCTACTTCGTTGAGAAGCCCACTTCTAATGATCTCAGTCAGCAAGACACTCTTTCATCGCGTCGATGGGGACTTGATTGAAGAGGGTCTTGCAGAATTCACGGAACAGCAGGAGCAAGACATGACACCTTTTCTGTGCATTACAACACGCTGGAAGCGATTGCGAGATCTGGTGAAGCGTTGAAGCAGGCTGCAAAGTAAATTTCCCTCTTTCGAGCCTTGCGAAGGCTTGTGCTGAGAACGCACTCCGAGGGATCAAAATCTTCGTAAGGTTTTTTGATGAAATTAAAAAGACCAGCCAAAAAGGTGGTCTTTAATTATGCCTTTAAATGACGAACACCAGGGTGAGGGGGGCACCCTAGTGTTCATCGCTTTCTATATTACTATATTCCATATAACTTTTCAAGGCTTGTTATGTTAAAGTTTTATTAGAGTGCCCCGGGTAGGAATCGAACCTACATCTAAGCCTTAGGAGTGCCTTGTTCTGTCCATTGAACTACCGAGGCGCGGATGGAATTATACATCAATTGAAATTCATACTACACACCATCATCTTTGGGCGGCGCGGTGGGACCGTAATCCAGGATCTGGCGCAGCTGTGATGTTCCTTCAGGCGGACCAACAATCCCTTTATCTTCCATCATATCCACGATGCGCGCGGCACGCGTATAACCGATCCTCATGCGGCGTTGCAGCATGGACACGGATGCGCGTCCCTCACGGCGCACAAGGTCAATGGCTTCTGGAAGTAGTGGGTCAGCGTTGGAATCCGCGGGAGTCATCTCTTCGAACATTGCACTTTGCTTGAGCGGTATGTCTGATTTCGGAATGTCCACGGGCGCGCCGGGCGCGGCATAGGGGCTTGCCCCGCCAACCTGTGTGCGCCAGAATTCAACAAGGTTTTGGATCTCATTATCAGAAACAAACACGCCTTGCAGGCGCGCTGCCGAAGGAGCATCCGGGGCCTGGAATAACATATCGCCGCGCCCGAGCAGGCGTTCGGCACCGGGCTGGTCGAGGATCACGCGGCTGTCGGTGTTGGACGCTACGGCAAACGCGACGCGCGCCGGGAAGTTCGCCTTGATCAGACCCGTCACCACATCCACAGAGGGACGTTGTGTTGCAAGGATCATGTGAATCCCTGTAGCACGCGCGAGCTGTGCGAGGCGCGTGATCGTCTGTTCAGTTTCACCAGGCGCGATCATCATCAGGTCTGCCAGTTCGTCAATGACCACAACAAGAAATGGCAATTTCTTCGTCCCCTGCAATTTCATGCGCGCGTTGTAATCGGTAATGTTGCGTGCGCCTACCTGTGCAAACATGTGATAACGTTTGTCCATCTCGCGCGTCATCCATTGCAACGCGCCGATCACACGGTCGATCTCAACGACGACCGGCGCAAGCAAATGGGGAACACCGTTGTAGCCGGTCAGCTCGACGCGTTTTGGGTCCACAAGGATCAAACGCACATCCTCAG
Organism: Anaerolineales bacterium; assembly: GCA_035512375.1. Lineage (GTDB taxonomy): Bacteria > Chloroflexota > Anaerolineae > Anaerolineales > Villigracilaceae > Defluviilinea. Next base: position 20,260 of record DATKED010000241.1, on the reverse strand, counting down.
GTGTGTTGTGCAGCAGGAAGCAGGTCAATATCGCATTGACACACACGGATTTACCGGAGCCGGTTGTCCCTGCGATCAGCAGGTGCGGCATGGATTCAAGGTTTGCACTGATGGGGTGCCCGGTCACATCCCGACCGAGCGCGAATTTCAACGCATTCCTGTTGCGCTGGAAGGGTTCGCTTTCAACAATGTCTCGTAACGCGACCAGCGTCATCTCATCATTGGGGACTTCGATCCCGACATAGCTATGACCCGGTACCGGCGCCTGAATGCGGATGCGCGGTGCAGCCAGCGCGAGAGCCAGATCATCAACAAGTGAGGCAATCTTGTTGACGCGCACCTTTGTGCGCCCGCTCCTGGTCTCGACGAAGAGCGGTTCGACACCGAACTGCGTGATCGTCGGTCCGCGGTTGATCTCCACCACCTGCACCGGCGCGCCGAAGGAAGCCAAAGTCTCCTGGATCAACCGGGCGCGCTGCTGAATGAACTCCTCGTTGACCGAAGGCGCGCTGCCCGAATCAAGGATTTGTTTCACATCCGGTAACTGCCAGTTGATCACAAGCTCTGCTGGCCGGACGGTTTTCACAGGCATACCAGGCGCTTCATTCATAACGATGGGCTGAGGACGGTTTAAAGGTGTATATCCATTGGATGAAACTTCCGCAGCCTCAGATGGAGACGCTTTGGCAGTTTTGGTGATTGGTTTCGCAAGCCAGGCGCGTACTTTTGCAGCGAGTGGATTGACCCAGCGGAACAGATCTTCAACCGAGATATCGAAGATCATTGTCGTGGAAATCAGCAGCCATGCCAGCAGGGCGACAATCGCTCCACCTGTACCGAAGCCGTTCAGCAAGATCCGCGCAAAGAGACTGCCGATATATCCACCGCCCACGCCATCCAGCACGGCTTGGTCAGCCATCTCGAGCGGGATGATCGAGTGCATCACTGTCAGCAGCCACAGGAAAAATGAAATGATGCCGGTCCCACGTTCGAGCGAAAGTGGCGGGAGTTTTTCGATCCGGCGTAGAATCAGCCACGTGCCCATCAAGATCAACGCCGCCGGCAGGATATACATTCCCCAGCCAAGCATTTGCCTGAATATATTCAACATGCTTCCGGTCAAGGTACTACGTTGCGCGGAGAGCAGGACCAGCAGGATGAGAATTCCCACCACCGACATGACCGCGCCCACTACATCCAGTTTACGCTCCGGGGAGAGGGTGTTCCACCAGGAAACGGAAACCGGTTCCGGCTGACGCGAAGCACGAGACGCAGACTTCCCTTTTGCTGGATGCGTTTTGCCCTTCCCATGTGAGGGACTTAACGTCTTGCCTTTGGCTTTTCCACCCGATCTGGATGCTGAAGAAGGAGTCTTAAGAGGCATGAGCAAAAGTATAGCACAAATGGTCTGTTTTTCTTTTTCCGCTCGCTTCATAAATTGATTTCTGGTTTGGTGAGGTGGGCGGCACGCCGTCGGGTAAAATTGCAAAACAAAGTAATATATAATGTTTCGTCGCAGAGTTTATCATGCGCTCTGTGACAGATTCTGTCATTGAAGGATTCCATTTTGTTTGAAATACTTTTTCTTGGCACTTCAGCCTCCGCACCCTCCGCAAAGCGTGGACTTTCAGCGCAGATCGTCAAACATGATGAGTATCGTTTTCTGATCGATTGCGGCGAAGGGACGCAGCGTCAGATTTTACAATCAGGCACGGGCTTTAAGAATCTGACACGCATTTTGCTCACACACGGACATCTCGATCATATTCTTGGGCTGGGCGGATTGCTTAGTACTTTTCTGCGCTGGGAAGCAATTGAGGAACTCGATATTTTTGGCGGGCGGTCAACGCTCGACCGTGTCCATGATCTCTTGTACGGTGTTGTTCTGCGCGGGAATCAAGCTCCCATGCCGCTCCGGTTGAATGAGATCAAAGCCGGGACATTTTTTGAGGCAGATGATTTTACAGTGACCGCGTTTTCCGTGACACATCGCGGACCAGATTGTCTGGGATACGTCTTCGAAGGGAAATCGCGCCGTCCGTTCCTGGCAGCAAAAGCGGATGAACTTGGAGTTCCGTTCGGACCCGAACGCCGTGACCTGGTTGCCGGGCAGGAGATTGTCCTGCCGGATGGCAGGCGGGTCAGACCGGACGATGTGCTTGGTCCACTCCAAAAAGGGGTGAAACTTGTTGTAGTGGGCGATACCGGGAGAACAGATGAACTGCTCGAGGTGTGCAGGGGCGCGGACGCGCTGGTGATCGAGTCCACATATACAGACGAGGAGGCTGAGATGGCGCGCCAGTTCTCGCATCTTACTGCGCGCCAGGCAGCAGAGTTGGCGGTCAAAGCTGGGGTGAAAAAATTGATCCTGACGCACATCTCACGCAGGTATCGAGAAAAAGACGTTCTTAAAGAGGCGCAAGCGATTTTTCCGAATGCAGCGGTGGCGCGCGATTTTGATTTGTTCCAGGTCAAGCGCGAAGAGTAATAAAAAAGGCGTGGATGATCGTCCACGCCTTTTGTTGTATACGGAATTTTCCTACATGCCATCACTTGTCATAATGAACAATGGGGTCATCTCGAAACTTTCGAATTTGGGCCGCAAGCGGTCGGTATTATAGAAGCGTCCCACGTTGACAGTTTTCTTTGTGCTGGTCACAATATCAATGGGGATATTATCATAGCGCCCATTCTTTAACACCACCAAACGTCCGTGTACTTTCTTGAGCAGAAGATCCAGCGCGAGATTTCCGTATGCCATCGGCGCAATCGAATCAATGGCATCCGGGTCGCCGCAGCGCACAAGATAACCCAGTTTCTGGTTCACCGTATCCACCATGCGCCCGTTGTTATATTTGGCGGTCATCTCCTTGATCCGCCCGGAAACAAGATCTCCAATACCTCCCAGTTTCATGTGACCGTACGCATCGGTGCTTCGATCCTCGAACACCATCTCGCCGCCTTCGAACATGGCACCTTCTGATACCAGAACAACGGAGTAACGGCTTGGGTTAAGGGCACGGTCATGCATTAAGAGTTCGGTCAGCCGTTCAATATCAAATTTATGTTCAGGGATGACACATCGGTGCGCCGCGCCAGCCATCGTCGGGAGCATGGCTGTAAAGCCTGCGTATCGTCCAAATACTTCCAGCACTACGACTCTTTCGTGCGAGCCGCCCACAGTACGCAGGCTGTTCGCCAGCTCGATCGTGCGGGTAACACAGGTGCTGAAGCCGATGCAATAGTCTGTGCCGGGCACATCGTTATCCATTGTTTTGGGAATGGCAACGACTTTCATCCCCTCCTGGTACATGCGGACACCATAGCTGAGCGTATCATCCCCGCCGATGGGAATGAGATAGTCAATGCCCAGGAAATCAATATTCTTCAGAACTTCCTCGGTCAGGTCGTTGACATCGTCTGTGTATTTTTCCTGAAGCGCAGGTGGAAGACGATCACGCCTGACTTTGGAGGGATTCGTGCGCGAGGTGTGCAGGAAGGTGCCTCCGGTCCGCCCGGCCCGGTGGACAAGTTCCTCCGTCAGGAACTGATAGTTGTTGCTGTTATCCGCATCCTTCTCGCGGACAACATCGATCAGTCCTGCCCAGCCGCGGCGGATGCCGATCACTTGAAATCCCTCGCGCAACGCACGGATGGTAACCGCTCGAATCGCCGGGTTGAGTCCGGGGACATCACCTCCGCCGGTAAGAATGCCAATGACACCAGGTTTTTTTGTATTCATATCTGCCTCCGTGCAGCGTTGTTAATCGTATTGCCGATACTCTGTATTTTACAACTTTCTCCTTTAAAAGACAAAAGCGCTGATTACGGCGCCTTTATCTTTGATTTGAGACCTGGAGACCGAGATCTGCTCGTCCTAAAGACCGTATCTAAAGTTTCAACGGACCTTTCGATACCGGAGTCTGTTTACCTGTTCGAGGAGGTCCGCTCGTGCGTGTTCCGTTATTCTCCAGCTTCATCTATTCACACTGCTGCAGTAATATTTGCTCTTCCCAGGACTTCGCCCGATGGGATGGGGACGATGACGTTGACAGCACCAGGCAGGATGGTGGCGGTCAACGTGATTGGCTCAATCACCTCGCCATCAATTGAAATCGTTTGCGGCGGGTCCGCCTCCACGACAATTTCATGTCCCTGATAATGTTCCAACTGTGGGCTGTCTGTCGCTTCAGCATCAGGCGATAACACCGCTGCGCTGACAGTAATCATTGAGGCGAGATCAGCGCTGCGAAAAATCACTACATCCAACAGACCATCGCTGATATCAATTTTCTTGGATAGTGTAAGTCCACCAATCGCCACATTCCCGGAATTGGCGATCATACAACTTACACCTTCGATCTCATGCAGTTCACCATCGACGCGCACCCTATAGAATGTTGGTGTCAGATTACGCATCTCGTTTAAAGCGGAAAAAGCGTATGCCAGCATCCCAAAGCGATTCTTAACTTCCTGATCGGCGCTTTTCATCATATTTGCTTCCAGCCCAATGCCGATGCGCAGTAGAAACAGGCGGTCATTGACCCTGCCCATATCGATCAGGCGTGTGGTGTAGTTGCCTTTAGCAATAAAGTCTATGGACGCCTCAATATCATTACTCGGAATGCCAAGTTCGACTGACATTACGTTAGCGGTACCGCCGGGGAAAATCGCCATGGGCGTAGATGTGCCGCGCAGTGCAGATGCTACTTCCATGACGCTGCCATCACCACCATGCACTCCCACGATGTCAGCGCCGTTTTCAACTGCTTCTTTTGCCAGTCTTTCCGCATCCCCTGCTTTATGCGTAATACTCACATCCCATTCAACCCTTGTATCTTTGAGTCCGCTGTTTAACGCCTGCAAAATCGGGCGTTCAACACCAGCCGCCGGGTTGATAATCACCTGAAGTTTTTTGGACGATCGCGATTCCTTGCTCATTTGTGTTTCCTCAGGTCGAATTTTTTCAAAACACTCTTTCGTTTTGCAGGCATATTCTCCTTCCGCTTAAAGCGCATCTTTTCAAATCATTGTCGGTTCTTCGTAGACACCGAATACTTCTTTCATCACTTGAATGATCTCACCAAGTGTTGCATACGAATGGACTGCATCCAGTAGATACGGCATGGTGCTCTCTGTGCCTTCTGCGGCGATGCGAAGCCGATCGAGCGCCTGACCGACTCGTCCATTATCACGCGCCTGGCGGAGTTCAGCCAAGCGTGCCACCTGTCTATTGTATCCCTGGGGATCCATTTCAAGGATGGGGATCCTGAGCGGTTTCTTTTCCGCGTACGCGTTCACGCCGACGATCTTGCGGATGCCCTGATCGATCTCGCGTTGATAGCGATAGGCTGCGTCCGCGATCTCACTCTGGAAGAATCCCTTTTCGATCGCAGGGATGACTCCGCCCAGGTCTGCAACCCGGCGGAAATAATCATACGCCTCCTGCTCGATGCGGTCGGTCATTGCCTCGATGAAAAAACTGCCTCCAAGCGGATCGACGGTATTCGCCACCCCCGACTCTTCCGCGATGATCTGCTGTGTTCGCAGGGCGATGGTCACGGCATGTTCGGAGGGAAGTGCCAATGCTTCATCGAGTGAGTTGGTATGCAGGCTTTGTGTTCCGCCGAGGACGGCAGCCAGCGCCTGGATCGCGACGCGCACAACGTTATTTTCCGGTTGCTGCGCGGTGAGTGAAACACCAGCCGTCTGCGTATGGAAGCGTAACAACCATGAGCGGGGATTCTTTGCCTTGAACGTCTCGCGCATCTCGCGCGCCCAGATGCGCCGTGCCGCGCGGTACTTGGCGATCTCCTCAAAGAAGTCATTGTGGGCGTTGAAGAAGAAGGAAAGGCGCGGCGCGAACTCGTCCACATCCATGCCGCGGGCGATACCCCAGCGCACATACTCAAGTCCATCGTCGAGTGTGAATGCCAGCTCCTGCGCGGCAGTGGAGCCAGCCTCCCGGATGTGGTATCCACTGATCGAGATCGTGTTCCATTGCGGCACCTTTTGCGCGCCAAATTCCATTGTATCCACAACGAGCCGCATCGAAGGTTCCGGCGGGAAAATGTATTCCTTTTGCGCAATAAATTCTTTCAGGATGTCGTTCTGGATCGTACCGCGCAATTGATCAGTGCGAATACCTCTATTCTCTGCTGTTGCAATATACATCGCCCAGATGATCGCGGCAGGTGAATTGATCGTCATGCTCGTGGACACTTTATCGAGCGGAATGCCATCGAGCAGGATTTCCATATCCTTCAATGAAGAGACTGCCACGCCGCACTTGCCGAACTCGCCCAATGCTTCGGGCTGGTCCGTGTCATAGCCCATTAAAGTTGCCAAATCAAATGCTACGGATAAACCCGTCTGTCCCTGTTCCAGCAGATATTTGAAGCGCGCGTTGGTCTCCTCAGCAGTGCCGAAGCCTGCGAACATGCGCATCGTCCAGAGTTTGGAGCGGTGAAGCGTCGGGTGGACTCCGCGTGTGAAGGGGTACTCACCCGGCAGTCCAAGAGAGGCGGCGTAATCCATATCCGGGACATCGAGCGGGGTGTAGAGTCGGTTGATCGGCTCGGAGGAGGTTGTAATAAATTCGTCGGTGCGTTCGGGCAGCGAAGCTAAAGCTTTTTTCAGAGATGTCTCATCCCATTTTTCGAACGAGTCTCTTAGCTCATCTAATTTCTTTTTATCGTACATAACCATCTCCTTTGGCGGGATAATTGCATTATACTTTACTGGTATACTCGCCTCAACAAAGGTACCTATGCCCCGTTTTGAAATTGATGTTGACCCATGTGACCATATCACCGCTGACGCAGTTGGCAAGCCAGGTCAGCGTGTTTTTTATATTCAGGCCTTCCAGGACCAGCGCACGATCACTGTGATCATCGAGAAAGCGCAACTGCACTCGCTTGCGATCGGTGTGGAACAGTTCCTCGCGCAAGTGGATGAGCAGAACCAGGATCTCTCGGAAGCTTCGGGCGATTACGTCGAAGAAGTAATGCGCATCAACCCGCCTGTGGATCCGCTCTTCCGCGTCGGCGAGATCGGCCTTGGCTATGACAAGGAACGCGACCTGGTCGTACTGTTCGTCAAGGAATTGTTGACGGAAGAGGATGACGCTGAGACCGCCGCGGTCGTGCGCTTTTGGGCTTCACGGACTCAGGTGCGGATGCTGGCGCGCTGGGGTGTGGAAGTTGTCTCACGCGGGCGGCCCGTTTGCCCGCAATGCGGTCAGCCCGAGGAAGCGGAAGGACATTTTTGTCCGAAGAAGAACGGGTATAAGCATTGATGATGTCCAACGTCAAATGTCCAACGTCCGGTGTTTGATATTTGGCTTTTGACCAGCAATGGATAATCCCCCAATCACTCAATTACAAACTGCTCTCCAACACGGCGAGTATGAAATCAAGGGTCAGTTCGCACTTGGCTCAAATTACACCTTCCTGGTCACCGTCCATCACGAAGGCGAGGACTATCCCGCCGTTTATAAACCTTTGCGCGGTGAACAGCCCCTCTGGGATTTCCCAGAGAACACACTGGCTGGACGCGAGGTGGCCGCGTTTCTGGTCAGCGAACATCTTGGCTTTCACAATATCCCGTTTACCACGCTCCGCAATGACGGTCCGTTTGGCGCGGGGTCGCTCCAGCAATTCATCGAATACGATCCCGAATATCACTACTTCACCTTCACCGAAGAAGACAGGCAGTTCCTCAAGCCTGTTGTACTCTTTGATTTGCTCTGCAACAATGCGGACCGAAAAGGCAGCCACGTCTTCTTCGAGAATGACACGCACAAACTTTATGTCATCGACCATGGGATTTGTTTTCATGAAGACGATAAACTACGGACCGTGCTTTGGGATTTCAGCGGTCAGAAAATTCCACCAGACTTGCTCTCGCCTCTTTCCGGGATAAACAGCCTGCTTCCGTCTCTTGAGCCTTACCTCAACCCACGCGAGCTTTCCGCCCTGTGCGCCCGCGCGGAATCAATTATCAAGAGGGGAGTCTTCCCTCGCCAGCCCCGCGACCGCCGCGCCATGCCCTGGCCGCCGTTGTGATTTTACGTAGGTAAACGGCAGCTGCCGTTCCTTACAGGAGATATCATGCACTACAACCTCGCCCTCATCGGATTCGGAAATGTTGCCCGCGCGCTGGCGCGGCTTTTGCTGCGAAAACAGGATCTGCTCAAATCCCAGTACGACATCACCTTTTCGTTTACCGGCATCGCCACGGGAAAACATGGCTTTGCAGTGAATCCTGATGGTCTTGATATTGAGCAAGCCCTTGGATTAGCAGAAAGTGGAAAGTCGATTACACCACTTTCCACTTTCCAGGCTGATGACTCCCACTCAGTAATCAAATATTCCCATGCAGATGTGATGTTCGAAAATTCCCCCGTCAACACGCAGACCGGACAGCCCGCCCTCGATCATATCCGCACGGCGCTGGAACTTGGTATGCACCCCATCACTGCCAACAAGGGACCCGTCGTCCATGGCTATCGTGAATTGACTGCGCTGGCAAAATCAAAGGGGAAAACTTTTGGGTTCGAATCGACGGTCCTCGGCGGCTCGCCAGTATTCTCTGTCTTTCGTGAAACCTTCCCACTCGCCGACCTTTCCTCCTTCAAGGGAATTCTCAACGCGACCACCAATATTATTCTCTCAAGGATGGAGAACGGCGAATCCTACGAAGATGCTGTCAAGTATTGCCAGTCTGTGGGCGTGGCCGAGACCGATCCCACAAACGACGTGGATGGCTGGGACGCGGCGATCAAAGTCGCTGCGCTCATTACGGTTCTCATGAATACTCCGTTTATGCCGCAGCAGGTGAATCCCACAGGTATCCGTGGTATCACCCCCGAAATGATCGCGCACGCCAGGGCAGAAGGCAAGCGCTATAAATTGGTTTGTTCCGTCGAAAAAGCAGGAGATCAGATCAACGCCCGTGTCGCACCTGAACTTGTGGATGCCTCATCACCGCTGTACGGGATGATGAACTCATCCACAGGCGTCACCTTCCGTACGGACGTCTTGCCTGATTATTCGATCACCGTCTCGGAGCGAGAGGGCATGTCCGGCGGACCCATCGAAACGGCATATGGTTTATTTGTGGATTTTGTGAACACAGCGCGTGCAATAAAGTAATAGCCTGTCATTGCGAGGGAGCGAAGCGACCGCAGCGATCTCGTAAGTCATGAATGAGATTGCTTCGCCTGGCGGCTCGCAATGAAGCAAATTTTTCTTGGAGCAACCAAAATGGAATTCAAAGACCCAGCTTCATATGCTGACCTGTCACAAGGCAGGATCAAACACATTGACTTTCGCATCGGCGTTGATTTTTTGACACACGCGCTCGAGATCGAAGCCACCTACCAATTCCGGGAGCCAGTGCATGGCTCTCTGTTTTTGGACTCGTTCAAGCTCGAGTTGCTGAAAGCCCATACGAACGGGCGAGAATTGGAATGGGAATTCGATGCCCAGGATGAGATCCTGGGCGAGCGCTTGCATTTGAAAGGGTTGAAAGGCGACTCAACCTTTACGCTGACCTTCCGCACCTCGCCCGAAGCACGCGCCTTGCAATGGCTCAATGAGTCGCAGACGGCGGGTGGAAGTCATCCTTTCTTATACAGTCAGTGTCAGGCAATCCACGCGCGCAGTGTTTTTCCCTGCCAGGACACCCCCTCAGTCCGGTTCACGTATTCGGCGGAGGTGGAGGTCCCACAGGGGTTGGTAGCGGCGATGGCGGCTGAACAGGTTGGGGTCGAGGGTGGGAGCTGGCAGACCCACTTCCGTTTTCGGATGCCACAGCCCATCCCATCCTATTTATTTGCCCTTGCGGTTGGGAATCTGGACTTCCGAGAGTTCGGACCGCGTACCGGAATCTACGCGGAGCCAGAGACGATTGAAGCTGCCGCCTGGGAATTTGCCGAGAACGAGAGGAAGATGAATGAGGCGGAGAAGTTGCTCGGTCCCTATCTGTGGGGACGCTACGACCTGCTGGTGTTGCCACCTTCATTCCCATACGGTGGGATGGAAAACCCGCGTCTGACGTTCCTCACGCCGACAGCGATTCTCGGCACTCGCGGACACACATCCCTGATCACGCACGAACTCGCGCATGCCTGGACCGGGAACCTGGTCACCAACGCCACCTGGCAGGACTTCTGGCTGAATGAAGGCTGGACGACCTATGCAGAAACACGCATTACCGAAGTGCTCGAAGGAAAAGATGCAACAGACCTGCATTCAGCTTTTAATGAAAAGCAGCTGATCGCCATCATGGAACGCGTGGGAATGGGATCGCCGCACACCCGCCTGAAATTACCGGCCGAGAGGGATGCCGATTCTTTTACAACCATTATCCCTTATTACAAGGGTTGTTTCTTCCTGCAGGAGTGTGAATACGCGGTGGGACGCGAACACTTTGATGCCTTTATTCAAAAGTATATGGCAAGTTTTCAATTCCAATCCCTGACCACCGAAGCGTTCCTCGATTTTTTGAAAACAGAACTGCCGGAAGTGTTTGAAAAGGTTGATGTACACAAATGGATCTATGAGACGGGATTGCCTGACGCTGAGGCGCGGCACAAACCGAAGTCTCATTTGTATGAGGATGTCCAACAGGTTTTGAATGATTACGAGCTGGGCATCCAGCCGACCAAGGAGCAGGTGCAAGGCTGGCATCGCTATCAGATCATGTCCTTCCTGCAAGGCTTGCCCCGCAAAATATCGGTTGAAGACTGCCAGTACTTTGATGACATTCTCGAACTTGAAAAAAGGAACGATGTCGCGTTCCTCTCCTATTTCTATGTCATCGCGGTTGCCAGCGGTTATGAAGAAGTTTTGCCACGCGTGGAACAATTCATGGGGAAGATTGGGCGTATGTTATACGTCCTGCCCATTGTACGCGTCATGGTTGATACAGAATGGTCACGGGAGCATGTCCGACCTTTATTTGAGCGCGTTCGCGATCGCCATCACCAGATCACGGTCCATGCAATGGAAGGGTTGTTGAAAAAAGCAGGGCTATAGAATTTGTAATGGCTTACCGTACCTTCGCCTCTTCTTCAGGCCGGATTTCGACACTCGGGTTATCTATGGAACTTACCGAACCGTTTTTTCTTTTGAATGGGCTGCTTGAACTTCCCGGTTGGGACTTATTTGTCATTTCAGTGGGAATGAGAAAAGTAGGTTGTAGGGAGACGCCTGACTCGCGACCATGAATCTTCGGCCATAACTCCGGCCCACCATCAGGCATGGCAACAGGGCTGACCTTCAAACCAGACTTATGCTGACGCTTTAGCAGGATTGGGATTTGTTTCAGCCACTTGCAAACCAAGGGTATCCGAACCACCAGTAAAACGGCCAATACGGCAATGTAAACCTTTAATTCGCCTTGCGCCTGCGGGTCACGAAAAAGCAACTTCTTGCTCATTGTCGTAGCGAGCATTGCATGTGTAACGACTGCGATCCCTGAAACATATACGAGCCGATGCAGTCGCTTCCAGTTCTTTCCCAGCCGTTTCATTGTCCAGCGATTGGATGTGACAGCAAGTGCACTCAAGATACTCATCCCCGTCAAACCAAGCGCAAGATAGAACGGCATGGAAATCGTCAGCCATTCAAGCTCTGCTTCACGGATATAAAGCAGGGCATGAGCGCATGCGAATCCAAAAGCCCACAGGCCAGCTGATTTGCGTAGTTTGATTGCACTTTTCCAGCCAAAATATGTGTTCAATGGTGTCATCATCAGACTGGTCAGAAGAAAGCGGACTGCCCACTTCCCGCTCTCGAGACCGGAGTCGAAAGTATCAAGATCACTCCACCCTGTGCTTCCCTGAGTCAGCACATAGATTGATACGAAAGAAGCGAACAGATTGAGCGCACTCCAGCGCCAATGCGACTTTAGCCAGGCCAAGCCCATCTCCTTTTGTGAAGTGGTTTTCTGCCCCTATTACACCGCTAACTGGAGAAGGGTTCCTTCCGTGAATTACATTTTTGATTCAAATCAAAAATGTAATTCACGGTCCCTGCAAAGGAAGGATTGATTTGTTACGCCCGATTCGAAAATGCAGGGGCCAGCGGATCAGGCGCGGTTCGTTTTCATCGCCCCAGGCAGCGAGCAGCTTGTGCCAGATAAGTTCAAGAGGATGGTGACTCTTTTGTGCCTTGTATCTTTGCGTGGCAGACCAGCTATCCAGAAAGCCAGCAAGCTGGATCAAGTTCCAGTTGATTTCCATTGCAAATGAGGGAGGAGTGATCTCTTCGAAAGGAAATGGAATTGTTTCATAACGTTCTTCAAGATAACGAATTCGTTCGGGCCAGTACTCACCTACGATTTCACCATAATATTGCCAGATCAATGGATCGATCTCCGGGGAGATTTCCACCGAGTTGTATGTCCATGCGGCGAGAATGCCGTCTGGTTTGAGCACGCGCCTGACTTCGCGATAGAACTCGTCAAAGTTGAACCAGTGGATCGCAACGGCAACCGTGACCAGGTCCACGCTGGAGTCGTTAAGCGAAACATGTTCGGCTGGTTCCACGCGATAATTTACTTTATCGTGTGGATATGCCAGCGAGATCTGTTCCGCACTGGCGTCGGTCGCGTGGACTTTGTCAAAGTGTCTGGCGAGTCCAAGCGCGGCTTGGCCATTGCCTGTGCCACAGTCCCAGGCTAAGGAATGACCCGACGCGATGGATGCGAGATAGGCATAAATCTCTTCAGGATATTTTGGGCGGTATTTCGCGTACAACTGGGATTGTTTGGAAAAATGATCCTCAAAGTTAAAGATTTTATTCTCGTTTGACATAGCTATTGCCTTTTTTAGATTTCATTGTGCTCTACTGACTGGCGCAGCGCCCGAAAGTGTTGAACCAAATCTGCCAATTGATAATGCGCGTTTAGTCCGCTGGGGTTGGGCAACACCCACAAGACTGCACTTGTCAGCGATTCAGGCTGCCTGCCGAGCGTGACGGACTTCTGTGCAAAAGCCGTCTGGTAAGCGCCAATTCCTAATACTGCTACGACCTGCGGCTGATAGCGCTTCACCTTGGATTTGAGTCGCAGCTGACCTGCTACCAACTCGTCAGAAACAAGTTCATCCGCGGTAGCAGTAGCGCGAGCTACTAAGTTTGTAATCCCATAGCCAAATGTCAACAACTCTCGTTCTTCCATGGGATCGAGCAGACGCGGCGTGAATCCAGCCTGATGCAATGTGGGCCAAAAACGATTCCCGGGCCGGGCGAAGTGGTGGCCGGTCGCGCCCGAGTACAAGCCGGGATTAATTCCGCAGAACAGCACGCGCAGACCTGGAGCGATCACATCGCGAACGGTCTTGTCTTGCGCGGCAAGCAGGTCCGCGCGGGTGGGTTTGGTGGAGCGCGTCATTTTTCGAAAAACTTCTGATAAGTCACCCCATCAAGTTTGTCTTCATAATAGCGTGGCATGATGTAACCGGGTCGATAACCAACGGCTTCATAGAACCTCCGCCCGCCAGTGTTTGTTGTGGGAGTATCTACATAGATGCCGCGTACCTTTTTTGAACGGGCAAATTCCTCTGCGCGGCTAACCAAAGCACAAGCAATGCCCTGACGCTGAAAATCCGGGTCAACTGCCAGACCGTGGGTCTGGGAGAGCTGATTCCAGGCATAGTATTGGGCGTAGAGAAAACCAACGACTGTTTCACCGGCAACTGCCACATACACACCATAAATTTCTTTATCCTGAGAAAGATTGTGCATGTTTTGTTCCGCAGAGGAGACGTATTGTTCCGCCCAGCCTATCTTCGTAAGGATCACGCGAATCGACGGCTGGAATTTCGGGGAATAGTCGAGAATGGTTATGTCGGATTTCATTAGGATGGAATTTGGATGGAACAAATGACAAAGGAATAGTAGGATTAAGTGGGCGTAGGAGGATTAATGAACTGGACATCCAGACTAGCTCAACAACTCTTTACATTCCTCAAGTTCCAGTATCTTTATTTTCACTCCATGTGATTCAAGAAACGTCCGTGACGATTCGTGTCCTTCCCAGCTTGCGCCGACGATCAGTTCCGGAATTCCCAGCATCACAATCGGTCCCGCGCACATGATGCAGGGAAAGGCACTCGCATACATGATGGCATCTGCGTATGTTGGCTGCAAGCCCGCCGCGCGGATGGCCTCTATTTCAGCGTGGCTGGTCGGATCATTATGCGTATTCACATGGTTTCGTCCTAAGCCAATGATTTCGTCTCCACGTAGCAGTACAGAGCCATACGGATAATTCCCTTCAATTTGAGCGGCTCTTGCTTCTTCAATGGCAATTTGCATGAATTTATCCATAGAAAGCTATCCTTTGTGATGAAGAGGTAAACGGGTAAAATACTAGTAAATAGTATAGCACGCCTGTTAAGCAGATAAAATGACCACACCTGCCACCTCAGCGGGAGGGCTTGAATGTCCATCACGAAACAACGTGCGCTTGATTACGTAGAGTTCGAGTGGGGAACGTATGTTGAACGGTTCAACCGCCTGCCACAGGCGGAGCAGAATAAACGCGTCAAAGAGATGGGGTTTGAGTCCTTTCGCGATTTGCTGGCACACATCCTGGCGTGGTGGGAGGAAGGCATGGGCATTATCCTTGCCATCGCAGAGGAACGTCCGTTCGAGCGGAAGAAGTATGATTTCGACATATTCAATGCCGAAGCCGTTGCGAAGTACAGGTCATGGGAGGAAGGCGAATTCATGGCTCACTTCGAGAAAACGCGCCAGAAAATCGCAGCAGACCTAAAGTCCATGAATGAGGCGGTGTTCGAAAATCGCCGCGTGAAAGCCTGGCTGCACTGGGTCATCCTTGGTCACGCGCGCGAGCATCTCGTTGCATTGAGCCGCTTTATCGTTGTTGATATGCTGGAAAATGATTGGGCTACGTACATCGAGGACTTCAACCGTCTCAAGCCTGAAAACCAAAAAGAGTTTTTGTCGAAACAGGGATTTGGTAATTTTCATGATCTGCTCGCACATATCATCGGCTGGTGGGAGGAAAGCGCGCGCATCATTAATGGCATCCTGAATAGCCCATCGTTCACATGGCAGGATCCTGAAATCGATTCGTTCAATGTTGAACTGACGCAAAAGTTCTCCGCCTGGTCCGACGACGATCTGTTCAAGCATTATGAAAGTCTGCATCTGGCGCTGATTGATCTTGTGGAGAGGCTGCCTGAGGATGCCTTCCTGAACCCGGACATCGAAAGCTGGCTGGCAGCCGATGTGGTGGAACATTATGATGAACATCCAATCCCGGTCTAGCCGATGAAAGAGCATATTGTTTATCTCGCTCTTGGCACGAATCTTGGTGACCGTCTTGCGAATCTAAAGCAGGCGATTGCAGCGCTGACTCCGCAAATGGAAGTGAAGGTAAAGTCACCAGTGTATGAAACGCCGCCCTGGGGATATGAGGATCAGCCCAAGTTCCTCAACCAGGTGATCAAGGCGAAGACATACCTTGACCCTGAGCTGCTGTTGAAGCATCTCAAACGTCTGGAGATTGCTTTGGGAAGAAAAACTTCTTTTCCCAACGGCCCGCGTTCCATTGATATTGACATCCTTTTTTACGATGATCTGGCAGTTAACAAACCCTCGCTTATCATTCCTCATCCACGCCTGCATGAACGCGGCTTTGTCCTCCTGCCGTTGATGGATATTGCTCCCGACCTGATGCATCCTGTCAACAAAAAAAGTGTCCGTGAGATGGTGGCGTTATGCAATGTAGAGGGGATCGAGAAGTTCGCATAAGATATAATCTCATTGGAGGAACTGCCATGAATGAAATCAAACCGCTCAACTGGACTCCCAAGCCTGGGGTTGGCCTTACTGTCATTCGTCGCGACGATGGTGGCATGACATTGACCTTTACCGATCTATCTGACGCAACGCTCAACGAGTGGCGGGAATTTGCCATGGAACATTTACTCGGTGTCGATCGGCGCACTCGCAATCTGTACGACATACGCGCCGTAAAAGAGATCCCTGAGAAGGCGGTCCGCATGGCAGTGGAAGCAAACAGCGATCCATCCGCCCGCAACATTCGTGTGGCAGTGGTGGTGGCAGATGAAAAGGTCGCCGAGGCGATCCGCAACGTTGCTGCGCTGGCGCTCCCTGCTTCCGCTTCTGCGATGAAGATCTTCACTGACATGGGTGAAGCCGAAGCCTGGCTCGCACGTCCGTTGGATCAGATACCGTAGCTTAGTTTCGCGCTCCCGAAATGCGCCGGGACTGTACGGAGGAACGGTGCTCTTCTGTCCGATAGTCGAAGCGGCATTGTTGATCCGTATACACGGAAACATGTAATGCAATCCCCATCTCTCCCAATCGGAAAACACATGTTCAACTGGGGTTCCCGCACCTACGTGATGGGAATCCTCAACGCCACGCCTGATAGTTTCAGTGGAGATGGGATATTCGCGCAGAACGCAGCCGCAGTCGAAGTCGGAGCGGCAGTTGCACAAGCCAGGGAATTTCTCGCGAACGGTGCGGATATTCTCGACGTGGGCGGCGAATCAACCCGCCCTGGCTCACAACCGGTCAATGCGGATGAAGAGTTGGAGCGCGTCATCCCGGTCATCCGGGCGATTGCCAAAGAATTCCCTGATGCATTAATTTCAATTGATACCTATAAAGCCAAAGTGGCAGAGGAGGCTTTTAAGGGGGGTGCGCATATCTTGAACGACGTTTGGGCACTGCGCGCGGACCCTGCGCTTGCTTCCGTTGCTGCGGCATTTCACGTCCCTGTGATCTTGATGCACAACAGAAGCAATCCCGCGAGCGTGGAAGTCCGCGAGCAATTGGGTAACGCATACATCGGTTCCGAGTACGAGGACCTGATCGAAGATGTGAAGCGCGAGTTACGCGTCAGCGTGGATTTTGCAGTAAAAGCTGGGGTCGAGGGATCGCATATTATTCTGGATCCTGGCATCGGCTTTGGGAAGACGCGTGCGCAAAATCTCGAGCTGATCAACCGGCTCGATGAAATCCGCGCCCTGGAGTATCCCGTACTATTGGGTCCATCTCGAAAATCGTTTATCGGGTTTACACTCGACCTGCCCGCCGACCAACGCGTGGAAGGTACTGCAGCGACGATCGCGGTTGGAATTGCGCGCGGCGCAGATATCATCCGCGTGCATGATGTAAGGGAAATGGCGCGAGTTGCAAAAATGACGGATGCGATAATTCGCTCGCGCTGAGCGGAGTGCAACGAAGACGAAGTGCATTGGAGAACTTATGTTTGGTGGTTATGGCAGAGAACTTTTACGCAGCGGAATCATAGACGCAAAGGCTGGTCACAGTGAAAGCGCGCTTCGTTATCTTGACCGTGCCGTTTATATCAGCAACGATCACGACGTTCTTGCCGAAGCATGGTTTTGGATGAGCCAGGTTATCGATGATCCTGTAGAAAAGCGCAAAGCATTGGAGAATTGTCTCGCACATGATCTGGGCCACGTGCGGGCGCGCCGTTTGCTTGCCATTCTCGAGGGCAAACTCAAAGCGGATGAGGTTATCGACCCCGACCGGCTGCCGCTCGCGCCCGAAGGCTTGCGCGCGGCAAATGCCGAACGCTTCATGTGTCCCAAGTGCGGCGGGCGGATGAGCTTTGCGCCTGATGGTCAATCGCTTCTTTGCGAGTATTGTTCGCGCAACCAGAGGTTCACGGCGCAGCCCGGCTCTGCCAATGAAAAAGATTTCATTATCGCCATGGCAACCGCACGCGGACATGGCAAGCCGCTTGATCAACAGGTCTTCCACTGTGAAGGCTGCGGCTGCGAATTTATTTTGCCGCCGAATCAAATCTCGTCCACTTGTGTGTATTGCGGCTCGCCGCATGTTGTCAACTGGGAATCGGAAGAAGAACTGCTCGCGCCGGATGGCATCATCCCTCATGCGTTCGATCAGAAACGCGCCATAAAAATTTTGATCGACTGGGTCGAGTCCAAGCAGATCAAACCCGAAAAGCAAGTGGACCTGCCGCGCGGTGTCTACCTTCCCTTGTGGACGTTCGATCTGGGCGGGGGAATTGATTATGTCGGTGAAACAATTGATGATAACGAGATCCAATTCAATCGCAGACAAGTGAATAAGATTCGAGTGAGCGATTGTTATCCCGTCCAGATGAATGACTTGCCGATCCCCGCTTCCCGAAAACTGTCAGCCGTTTTCCTGAAATTGATCCCCACCTTTGAGTTAAAGGGTGTTAAACCGTACGACCCGCGCTATCTCGCCAACTGGCCCGCCGAAGTGTACGATATCCCCATGGCAGAAGCCTCACTGGATGCGCGTGCGCAAACCTGGTCACGCTACAAGCGTGACCTGCCAAATTTACTCACGCCTATAAATATCATTTCTACTGCATCCGCAAAAATGACCGTCGAATCGTTCCGCCTCAACCTGCTCCCTGTGTGGGTGACTGAAATTCCCTTCGGCGGGCGGGAGCATCTTGTCTTGATCAATGGGCAGAAGGAAACCGTCGCGAGCGATTTGCCTGAGAAGTCGAAAAAGTCGAAAAAGTCTGACAAGTCGGTTGGTTTGATGGAATACTTGGCTGATTTGTTTGATGATTAAGTTTTCATAAGCAATTCCCGGTTTCTCTTTCATCGTTTCTTTTTATTTCGCGCCCTTCGTGTCCTTTGTGGTTAAAATAGAACCATGCCTTCGACGTTGCCCATCCTCCGTGCACGCCGCGAACGACGACTAGCGAATCAACGCGCAAGAGAATCTCGGAAGCGAAATGCCTTCCTCAGTATGGGGATGATTCTGTCATTCCTCATCGCCGCGTTCATCATTGCAGGTTCGTTCACTTACGTCAACTTGACGCGCGATCTTCCTTCGATTGAAATTCTCCCTCAACTGCTCAATCCACCCGATGGGCTTCTCCTCCAACCCACGCGCATCTATGACCGCACGCGCCAGAACGTCTTATACACCTTCGCGCCCAATGATGCGCCGCGCCGTTATATTCCGCTCAGTGAAACAAATCCGCAGCATTTGCCGAAGTCATTAAGCGATTCGGTCATCGCGATCACCGATCTCGATTTTTGGAACCATTCTGGCTATACCGTTGCTGGAATTACCAATTATGACCTACATCCGACCATCGCGCAGCGTCTTGTCTTTGAACTCCTTCTCTTCAATGACCCCCCAACTCTCCGCCGCGCACTGCGGGAACGAATCCTTGCGGCACAGATCACCTCGCAATATGGGCGCACACAAATCCTTGAGTGGTATCTCAACTCGGCGCACTTTGGTCGCTACGCGTTCGGCGCGGAGAATGCAGCGCAACTTTATTTCGCAAAATCTGCGACACAACTGACCATGTTCGAATCCGCGATCCTTGCAGCAGTAAGCGGCTCGCCCAGTCTGAATCCGTACGACGCGCCGCAGACCGCACTTGAACGCGGTCGTGAAACTGTGGCATTGATGAACACCCGCGGATTTCTTTCCAATGAAGCAACCCAAAACGCGCTGGGTGAATCTCCCTTATTCCAGGCTCCGCCTCCCTACCAGCTGCAACCGGCCGCGGCGTTCACAAACCTTCTCCTCACCCAACTGGATTCCCGTTTCCCGCGTGCCCGAATCGAACGCGGCGGTTTAACGATCATCTCCACGCTCGATTTTGATCTGCAAGAGTCTTCGTCTTGCGTCACTGCGTTTTACGCGGCGCGGCTTGCAGGCTTGCCTGATCCCGTCATGGAATGTGACGCGCTGCGCTTCCTCCCTGGGCTGCCGCCGGGAATCAAGGTGGATAATTCCTCAGCAAGTGCCATCCTCACGGATCCAAAGACAGGGCAAATCCTTGCCGTGGTCGGGGAAACGTTTCAGGCGCAGGAAACTCCGCTAATCGCGGCGCACAGACCCGGGTCCGCGCTGGACACGTTTGTCTATTTAACGGCATTTACCAGGGGCTTGAGTCCCGCGTCTTTAATATGGGATATCCCTGGCAAGACAAATGTCCAAAACTTTGATCATGAATATCACGGTCCAATTCGCCTGAGGGTTGCACTGGCGAATGATTATCAGACTCCCACCGCGCAACTGCTTTCGCAAATGGGAGTGGAGAACGCAAGCAGGATCGCGGCGTCATTCGGTGTGTCGCGTGACGCTGGCGCGCAGTTATCCTTGTTGGATGCCGCGGGTGCGTACGGAGTGTTTGCACAACAAGGTGTTTATTTTGGGCAGGATATTGTAGGTGGCACGTTCGAGCCTGTGACAAT
>DATKED010000240.1:0-25025 GCA_035512375.1 Anaerolineales bacterium | reverse complement strand
ATGTCAATGACATGCCTAAAACTTTCGGCTATAATTCGGCACGATGAACCATTTCATTCCACTCGCCATCACAATACTTGCACTTGTTTTTTCCACGGCATGCGGTCCCGCTTCATCGTCAGCGGAGACCGCGTCTGATTCTGCGGCCACCTATATCGAGAATAAAGGCTCAGATACGATTGTTAATCTTGCGCTTGCCTGGGCAGAAAGATATCAGGCTCAGCATCCGGAAGTCCGTATATCGGTAACGGGTGGAGGATCCGGCACGGGAATCGCTTCTATTATTAACGGCACTGTGGATATTGCCAACGCATCCCGCCAGATAAAGGATGAAGAGATCGCCACGGCACAGTCCAATGGCGTTGAACCTGTGGAGCATATCATCGCCCGTGACGCCATCGCGGTCATCGTCCATCCAGAAAACCCCGTCAGCGAATTAACCCTGAAACAAATTTCAGATATTTATAGTGGCAAGATCGACAACTGGTCAGAGGTCGGAGGGGAAGACCGGCCCATCGTGCGACTCTCGCGCGAAACAAATTCGGGAACGCATGTCTACTTCCTTGAGACGGTTATACGGTTAGGCAATAGTGAAGATAAAACACTGTTCTCAATGAATACATTATTGCTTCCCTCCTCCGAAGGCATCATTGTCGAGGTCCGCCAGAACCCGAATGCCATTGGCTATGATGGGCTGGGCTACGTGCCAAAAGATTTGAAAACGATCGCCCTTGCCGAGCAGGAGGGCGGGGCTTACGTGCTGCCATCCATTTCGACGGTGAATGATAAAACCTATCCCATTGCCCGTGACCTTTACATGTATACGGATGGTGAACCGACCGGGATTGTCAAGGAATATCTTGAATGGATCCTTGCTCCTGAGGCACAGGAGATCGTTGCTGAACTCGGTTTTGTGCCTGCCCTGCTCACTACCAGCTCCTCCCCTTAAGGAACCTGCATGGAAAAATCTCTCAACTGGCATGAATATGTCATCACTCGTTTGATCAAGGCTTCAGGCTATTCAGCCATACTCTTTGTTGCATTGATCTTTTTCTTTCTTGTTCGCGAAGGCGTTCCCACTTTTTTGGAAGCGGATCTTGATTCACTTTTCAGTATTCGCTGGTACCCGATTGAGGGATACTATGGCATTTTGCCTCTCATAACAGGATCACTGATGGTAACGCTCGGCGCAACACTGATCGCTGTGCCTTTTGGAATCGGCACAGCGATTTACATCTCTGAAATTGCCCCACGTTGGATGCGCGAAATTCTCAAGCCTTTGGTCGAACTTTTAGGTGGGCTTCCGTCCGTTGTACTTGGGTTTCTCGGGATTCTGGTCCTCTCCCCATTTCTACGTGTCTTTCTGGACCTTCCAACAGGTCTGACCGCCTTTACCGGTTCCCTGCTCCTGGGCGGAATCGCGGTGCCAACCGTTGTGTCGGTTGCGGAAGACGCGCTGGATGCCGTGCCGCGTGCCTATCGTGAAGGTGCCTGGGCTTTGGGAGCCACACGCTGGCAGACGATCTGGCGGGTAACATTCCCCGCGGCACGATCCGGTGTATTGACCGCCGTCATGCTCGGCGTGGGACGCGCCATCGGCGAAACGATGACCGTAATGATGGTGACCGGGAATGCGCCAGTTCTCGCGGCGAAGCTTGGCAGTTTGTTCGCCCCCGTCCGCACAATGACCGCAACCATCGCGGCAGAGATGGGTGAAGTAGCGAGCGGGAGTACCCATTATCATGTCCTGTTCTTTATTGGCATGGTACTGTTCCTGATCTCTTTGGGTGTCAATATCGCGGCATCCTCTGTAGTCTTCCGCGCGAAGAAACGTGCCGAGAGGATACTGTCGTGAAACGCGCATTTTTCATCAACCGCCATATTGCACAACGTATTGGCTTTACTGCCATCACCTTGATGGCAATTGCAACCGTTCTCCCAATTGTCGCCGTTGTCATCTATATATTCATCCAGGGTCTGCCTGCGGTCTCCGCTGAGTTTCTGACAGGCTTTCCACGCGACGGTATGCGAGAAGGCGGCATCCTGCCAGCGATCATCGGAACGATCTATCTCACAGTTGGAACCGCCATTTTCTCTGTTCCGCTTGGCATTGCTGCCGCGATCTATCTTTCCGAGTATGCTGCCGATACTCCTCTTACCCGCACCATCCGCATCGCGATCATCAATCTGGCGGGCATTCCTTCCGTTGTGTACGGATTATTTGGTCTGGGTCTCTTTGTTCTCTTCCTGAATTTTGGCACATCCATCCTTGCGGCTTCACTGACTCTTTCGATCATGACTCTTCCCGTAATCATCAGTACCGCAGAGGAATCATTACGCTCGGTACCGCAGGCATTCCGCACAGTAAGCATTTCACTGGGCGCCACGCGCTGGCAAACCATTCGCCGCATTGTATTGAAGGAAGGATTACCTGGCATTCTTACAGGTGTCATTCTTGGCCTGGAACGCGCCGCAGGAGAAACAGCTCCAATCCTTTTCACGGGCGCGGCATTCTTCCTGCCGCGTCTGCCTCACTCCCCATTCGATGCGACCATGGCATTGCCCTATCATCTCTTTGTCATTTCAACCCAGGTCCCCGAAATGCCGATCCAAATCCAGTACGGCACAGCATTGGTCCTGTTGGCATTTGTATTAACGATGAACCTGATCGCAACAGTCATTCGCTCGAGAGCGAGAGCAAAAAGACAATGGTAGACAAAATCGTTATCGAAAACCTTTCGCTCCAATATTCAGATGGAACCGAATCCCTGCGCGACATCAGTTTGGGGATTCAAGAAAAAGCCGTGACCGTGCTCTTCGGTCCCGCGGGAGGCGGGAAGTCCACATTGTTGCGCTGTCTGAATCGTTTGAATGATCTCACCGAAGTCAAGGCATCTTTGGGTCGTATTCTTATCGATGGCGAAAATATCCTTGACCCGGGCACAGATGTGATTGGCTTGCGTCGCAAAGTGGGGATGGTCTTTGCACGTCCGGTGGTTTTGCCCTTGAGTATTCGTGGAAACCTCACTTACGGGTTGGAACTCGCGGGCGAGAAGCGCCGCCTCAAACTGGATGAGGCCGTCGAACGGAGCCTGAAGTTGGCCGCGTTATGGGAGGAAGTCAAAGATCGGCTGGATGACCCTGCCATCGCTCTCTCTGGTGGGCAGCAGCAACGTTTATGTCTTGCGCGTTCACTGGCGCAACAACCAGAGATCATTTTGCTCGATGAACCGACATCCGGTCTTGACCCGATCTCTACCGGCAAAGTGGAATCCGCCTTACAGGAACTCAAGAAGGAGTACACCATCCTCCTTGTGCCTCACTCTGTCCAACAGGCAGCACGCACCGCTGATTACGCGGCATTCTTCCTTCAGGGTGAACTGGTGGAGTACGGCGAGGGCAAATTACTCTTCACTGCGCCCAAAGAAAAACGGACTGAGGATTACATCACCGGAAGGTTTGGGTAGCATATCCTTGCGAGCGAATCGTGCTGAGCGGAGGGCAAAGCCCAAAGTCGAGGCGCGGGATTAGGATAGATTACGCTCATTTCAAACATACACTTCGACTGCGCCCACGGCTCTACTGAGCGAGAAAGTTTATAAGTTATGAATCAAAAAACCGTCCTCTTCCTCTGCACCGGGAATTCATGCCGCTCACAGATGGCGGAAGCCATTGTCAACGCGCGCTACCCGGAGTGGAAAGCATTTTCTGCCGGGACAAAACCAGCGGGGTATGTCCATGAATTGGCTATCGAAGCCTTGAATGAAATTGGAATCTCACATTCCGGCGAATCAAAACACATCGATAGTCTTCCTACAAAAGATTTCGATCTCGTTGTGACGGTCTGCGACTCGGCGGCGGAGGAATGTCCCGTGTGGCCCGGAAAAGCAGGAAAACGCGTCCACCACGGGTTTGTGGACCCTGCCAAAGCGGAGGGAACGATCGAGGAACGTAAGCAAATCTTTAAGCAGGTAAGAGGCGAGATGCTGGAGGTTATCCCCAAATTGCTTAACACTTCGTCCTGAGCGGAGACTTTATGAATAATCCCTATGACATATTATTTGAAACGGTTCGGATCGGTCCTGTGATCGCTCCGAACCGTTTTTATCAGGTGCCACATTGCAACGGGTTTGGTCATCGTATGCCGCAGGGACTCGCGACGATGCGCGGCCTCAAAGCGGAGGGAGGCTGGGGCGTGGTCTGCACGGAAGAAGTGGAGATCCATCACTCGAGCGACCTCGCACCATATTTCGAAGGACGTTTGTGGGATGATGGCGACATCCCCGCCCTGGCATGGATGGCGGAGGCAGTCCACAAGAATGGGTCGCTGGCTGGCATCGAGCTCGTTTACAACGGTTTCGATGCGCCAAATCTCTATTCACGCGTACCATCTCTCGCGCCAATTTCGATGGGAACGATCGGCGGCTCAGGCTATGACCCCGTGCAGACCCGCCGCATGGACAAGGAGGACATCCGCAATTTGCGTAAATGGCACCGTGACGCGGCGTTGCGCGCCAAACGCGCCGGCTTCGACATCATCTATTGCTATGCGGCACATGGGATGACCGCGGCGGTCCAGTTCATCCTCAAGCGCTTCAACGACCGCACGGATGAATATGGCGGAAGTCTGGAAAACCGCGTGCGGCTCTTCCGAGAATTGATCGAAGATACAAAGGAAGCCGTTGGTGATACCTGCGCCGTGGCTGTGCGCTTCGCGGTAGATGAGTTGCTCGGCGAAGAAGGTCTCACTCACCAAGGCGAAGCGTACGACGTGGTTGCAATGCTGGCTGAGCTGCCCGACCTGTGGGACGTGAACATCAGCAGTTGGAGCAATGACTCGATCACGTCACGGTTTGGTGGAGAAGGTCACCAGGAAAAGTACATTTCGTTTGTTAAACAACTAACAACAAAACCTGTCGTAGGAGTTGGAAGATATACATCACCCGACTCGATGGTTTCTGCAATCAAGCGCGGCGTGATGGACATGATCGGCGCGGCTCGCCCTTCGATTGCCGATCCGTTTTTGCCGAACAAAATCAAAGAGGGGCGCATAGAAGATATCCGTGAATGTATTGGCTGTAACATCTGCGTGACGGGCGATACACGCTTTATTCCCATTCGATGCACACAAAACCCGACGATGGGAGAGGAATGGCGGCGTGACTGGCATCCTGAGATCATCGCGCCGAAGAAAAGCAACAAGGATGTGATGATCGTCGGCGCAGGACCCGCAGGCTTGGAAGCGGCGCGGGCACTCGGTCAACGCGGCTATGAGGTGTCCCTGCTCGAGGCGCGCAAGGAACTCGGTGGGCGTGTGATCAGGGAGTCGGATTTGCCCGGGTTGAACGAATGGCGCCGCGTAGTGGACTGGCGTTTGACCCAGATCAAAAAGATGAAGAACGTGGCTGTGTATCCATCCAGCCCGATGACCGCGGAAGAGATACTTGAAACAGGCGCGCAGAACATCATCCTTGCCACCGGTGCGGCATGGCGGCGTGATGGGATGGGGCGCACATTGCGAAAGCCGATCCGTGGATATGATTTACAGAACGTTTTTAGTCCTGATGATTTGATGGACGGGAAGTTGGTAAATAGTAATTTAGTAAATGGTTCAACAGGAATGCTACCCAATAATTGGGTAATTTATGACGATGATCATTACTATATGGGCGGGGTATTGGCGGAATTGCTTGCCGGGCAAGGATGCCGGGTTTCGCTTGTTACACCCGCGCCATTGATCTCGTACTGGTCACAGTTCACCCTGGAGCAGGAGCGCATACAGCATAAGCTGATGAAACTCGGTGTAAAGTTATATCCGCAGCATGTGCTAGGCGAAATCGAAAACGATTGTGTCAAGTTGATCCACACAATTTCAGGAGAAGAAATTGAATTGCAGCGCGACGGAGTTGTGTTGGTCAGTGATCGTATTTCAAACGACTCACTTTATTATGCTCTCAAACCTGCACTCGTTGCAGGAAAATTAAATTCCTTGCGAATCATCGGCGATGCCGAAGCACCGAACATTATTGCACAGGCTGTGTTCTCAGGTCATCTCGCGGCGCGGGAATTTGATGATAGTCCAGTGGATGGAACACCGTTTAAAGTGGAAAGAATGACAATCTAAAAAACAGACCGCAAAGCGCAGGAAGATCGCAAAGGAAACACTCTGAAAATCTTTATGCACTTTGCGGTCTTCCCGGCAAAAAATCACCAAACCCGTTCCAAATTAGCGCTTGCGAGCGGTCTCCGTCCCACCTTCGCCATATCGATCCATTCGCCGTGGACCTTCACGCGCACTACGTCGCCGGTGAAATCAGTCACGGTGCCACCGTTATTGTTGAACAGCCACGAGCCAACCGCGTAAATATCCACGGGGACTTCGAGCTTTTCGAACCTGCGAATCTTCTCCGGATTGAATCCCCCGGAGACTACGATCTTGACATTGCGACAATATTGGGACGCCGCATCCTTCCAAGCCGCGGGGAGGTCCCAGCCTTCAGACGCGGAATCCAGCCCGTGGCGGACGTTGAAAACCAAACGCGGATTAACTCCGAGGTCGAGTACAGTATCGCCCAACGGTTCCACGGAAACATCTCGCAGGGTGCCGCTTGTATCCAGGCGGACCCCATACAGAACATATTTCGCCGCTTCCGCCTGGTCGCCAAAGTCGCATAGCTCCTGATATTTTCGGAACATCACTTCAAGCACACGCAGTGTATCTCGCACGGAGTCATTGTTGAAATCCACAAGGGCAATGCGCGGGATATTGGCAGGCAGGATGCGCGAGAACTGCATCATCGCTTCGGCAGTATCCCCCATGAACGAGGCAATAGCGGCGTGAGCCACTGTTCCGCCGCCGGCACCACCCCACCAGTCACCCTGCGCGTCGGTCGAGACGAAGGACCCGATCTGTTGCGAGAAGTCCATGTTGAAGCGCTGGATGGCAATATTGTAGGCATATCCATCTGCTGCCTGGACTTCGTGCATGTCAAAGCGTGCCGGGAAGAACAGGACCGGTTTACCGCGCGCCGCCATGAGGGTTTCATACACATTTGTGGCTACGCGGCTCGAACGGGTCAGTACACCCAGGGTTGGGGTTTCCAGCAGCGCAAAATTCCGATAGCGGCCGCGCACTTTGATGACAGGCTCGGCGTTCAGGGGATTTCCATCCGATTTCACAACCGTCCCATCATGGACTGCCCACACTTCCAAATGATCGGAAGTATCAACAAACTCACTACCTTCCCAATAGCCCGTGCAGTACCTGAGCATCTCCAGCGATTTATCCACGCCGACGACGATGGTGTTCCCCAGGCGGCGCGTGAACCATTGCATCTCCACTTCAATGTCGCCCACGGCGATATTCTCGGGCGAGACATCCTTTGGCAAATTGTGATACGAGCCCGAATAGTTGTATTCCTCGGCTGCCAGCGCGCTGAGCATACGGCCAATATTCTCGAAGTATTTGTCCGAGTACCAGCCGCGGCGCATGCGTTCGATATCGAGTTTGAAGGTTTTATTGGTGAGGCGTTTGTGATCGAAGATGGACATGGGATTTCCGATTTCAGATTGACGATTTTAGATTTGTGGTTGAGATTAAAGATCAGAGATTGATGTGGTTGACTGAATGATATTCATTCCCGCTTTGGCGAATCTCTCGTATGCCGCGTCGGCTGCGTCGGTGTGATCCACCACGCCCGGGACAACAACCGGAGAGGTACAGTCTTCGAGCAAATAGACTTTTCTGGCGAGTTCCAGATCTAGGAGCGCGATCTCTTCGAGCAGGTCAGAGACGGTCCATGCGACACAATGGCTCTTGGCTTGCCCGGCGATAATCAATCTGTCGAATTGCTGCAACTGTTCGATGAACTTATGGTTATGAGTCCCAAGCGTCTCGCCCATGGGACCGGTCCGCACTTCGGGACCAATCACCGAATAATTTTCGGTGAAAGGCTTGTCACCTTTGATCTGGAGTTCAGGCTGGGCTACTCTCGCAATTGAATGAAAGAAGATCGCCTCCTCCACTGACGGGACCAGGGCGTGACCGATCCCTCCGAGCATGGCATGATAGGGCCAGATGGTGAGCGCGTATTTACTCTTCTTCTCCAGTTCCTCGGCATAATGGATCATCATCTGCTGGCCGTATTCGGGCGCGACGCCAAATTGAGAGGAGAGCGAAGGGTTGAAGTTCCACTTCCCATCGCGCAATTCGGAAGCGTGAATGTCAGTATACGGAGCGGGATGATTCCCATCTTTATCCACAAAAAAGATGGCGTGAAAGACCTGCATGGTCATATGGGTGTCCATCGTGGCGGTGATGCGGGTGAGGTTGCCCAGATTGCGATAGATGAATTCGCAAAGCCGGACGTTGTCTTCCACCGCGCCGCGTCCGCTGCGCCCGCCGACGTAGAGCTCAAACTCAGGGATGCAGAAGGTGTTCTGTACGTCGATCAGCATCAGCCAGATTTTGGTCGAATCAGCGGAGGCAGGCTGAAGTCCATGTTGACTCGTCCAGTCACCTGCTTGTGCCGCGCGCTTCTCGTAAGGAATCCGCCAGACGGCGCCGACTTTCTCTGCGCCGAAAAAATCAGGGATTGGCAATTGGGGATTGTTCATAAATTTCCATTTCCTTTTGAGTAGGTTAACGCCCGCGCAATTCCTTGTCAAGTGCAACGTTGACTTTTTTGCCTGAAACCTTTACACTACGAATACCGTTTAAATAACTGAATCAGAAAATTTTGCCCGTCATTGCCTGTAAAAAGTTTGGTTATTTATATGACAAGCAGCAAGCAAAGCATTTTTGGAGGAGAATTATGGCTTCGCAATTCCAGCTCATCATGCGGTCGGGACCTACCCCCGGGGCGGCCTTCAGATTGGAAGGCGACCAGATCGATGTCGGCCGCGATTCGACAAATGAGGTCGTGATCAATGATGCAGAGATTTCACGCCGCCACGCTCGTTTGACCTTCCAGGGTGGCAAGTATGTGCTGGAAGACCTGGGCTCAACAAACGGGACATTTGTAAATGGGCAGCGATTGGCGGGACCCCGCGTGTTGAAGGCAGGCGAAGTTGTTTCGTTCGGTGAGCAAATCGTGATGATCTTTGAAGCGATGACCCTCGACCCGGGCGCAACAATGGTTTCACCGCGCGCCGCGGCTGTGCCAGCCACCTCGCGACCAGTAATGCCCCCACCGCCACCTCCGACAGAGTATGTGGGCAGTGTACCAGCCAGTCCTGCGTCCGTGACTCCTGTACCCGTAAGGGAAAGAAACATGACGACCCTGATCATCATCGGAATAGGTGTTTTCCTGTTCCTATGCATGTGCATTGCGTTCTTCTGGTGGGTGGATGCGAACTTCCTCTGGTGTACATTCTTCCCGTTCCTTGGCGGCTGCTAGATCTTTACTGATACCTACCCCGCGAGATTGTCCTCGCGGGGTATTTTGTTTCTAGAGAGGGTCGCAATTCACAAGACAAGCGGTAAAATATAGCCATACGGGAGAACTTTTATGGAACCTCATTTTGCAACTTCGCCACGCTGGAGTCCGACCACAAAACTTTTAGTGGGTCTGGTAATTGTCGGTATTGTGGCGTTTTTGTTTTTCCGCTTTACAAGCCTGCTCACGCCTCTGCTGATGGTCTTTATCCTGGCTTATCTTTTCCACCCTGTGGCAACGATGATCTCCTACTGGCTGCGCATTTCCTGGAAAGCTGCTGTCAACATCCTTTACTTAGTTATCCTAATCCTTCTGATAGGCTCGCTTACCCTGGGTGGGGTGGGACTGGTGGGACAGGTACAAAGCCTGATCAATCTAGTGCAAACGATTGTCGCTGATCTCCCCAAATATGTGGAGTCTCTCTCAGGGCAGGTTTTTCAAATCGGGCCCTTTGCACTCGATATGCGGACGATCGATCTGAATGAGATCAGCAGACAACTTCTCTCGTTTGTCCAGCCGCTGCTCGGGCGAACAGGGAATCTCGTTACTGCATTGGCAGGCGGCGCAGCCGAAATCTTTGGCTGGACGTTCTTCGTGTTGATCGTTTCCTATTTCCTCATGGTGGAAAGCAGCGGGTTGCAAAGTGACATGATCAAGGTCGAAGTGCCCGGCTATAACGAGGATCTTCAAAAACTCGGCCTCAAACTAAGCATTATCTGGAATTCGTTCCTGCGCGGGCAGATCTTTATTTTTGCCATGTCCACCGTCATTTACATCTTTGTGCTGTCCATATTTGGCGTGAGATATGCCATCGGGATCGCCTTTTTGGCCGGGCTTGCAAAATTCCTGCCGTATATCGGTCCGGCAATCACCTGGGTCGTGATGGCGCTCGTTACCTACTTCCAGCGTCCCACGCCATTTGGCATGGAGGCCCTGACATACATGTTAATGGTCGTCATTACAACCACGATCATCGATTGGATCATTGACAACCTGGTGGTGCCGCGCATTATGGCGCGCTCGCTGAGGGTCCATCCTGCTGCGGTACTGGTAACGGCCCTGGTCGCGGCAAACCTGCTTGGCATTTTAGGTGTTGTCATCGCCGCACCTTTCCTTGCCTCGGTCATGCTACTGGGGCGCTACACCATGCGCAAGATGCTGGACCTGAACCCCTGGCCCCCCGACGAGAATGTGCCGGCAAATGCCATGTCATTCGAATGGATCTCACGAGCCACCGCATTGATCGCGTCAAAGTTCCAAAGAAATCCTCCGAAAGAAAAAATCTATCCGAAGGAGAGTTCTGATGAATAATAACAGTCATAATGAGCCAAAAACCCAAACCCTGGCCGAGACCGACAACTTCCAGGCTTGGATGGCGGAAGAACCCGATGGCGAGACCACATACTACCTTCAGATCGGCCGCGCGACGATCAACTTTTTCCAGGAGGAGTGGGACGAATTCCTGACTTCGATCAAGGATATCGAAAGTGTCAAGCCGGATGACGACGAGTTTTACAGGCTGGAATTTGACAACGTCGATATCTGGATGGACCAAGAGGATTGGAATGAGTTCAAAAATCTGGCAAAGGAAATCAGCCGGTAGCTTTCGGGGACAACATTTTTGTTAACGTGAAAGAAGCAAATTTCATGAAGCGAATGAACGCCATCACCGATGTGCGTGGGATTGAAGTGGGTCATGCCCAGGACAAAGAAGCCCTGACCGGCTGCACAGTGATCATTTGTCGCAAGGGCGCTGTTGCCGGCGTGGATGTGCGCGGCGGCGCGCCCGGCACGCGCGAGACCGATCTGCTCGATCCGGTCAATCTGGTTGAAAAGGTCCATGCGGTTGTGCTGGCAGGCGGTTCGGCATTTGGATTGGATGCCGCGAGCGGCGTGATGCATTACCTCGAAGAGCACAAGATCGGATTCAATACCGGCGCGGCAAAAGTACCGATTGTCCCCTCGGCAATTCTCTACGACTTGAACCTCGGTCACGCGGACGTCCGTCCCGATTCCGCCATGGGGTATCGCGCCGCTGCTTCAGCTTCCTCCGATGCGCCTGCGGATGGGAACACAGGAGTCGGCATGGGAGCCTCCGTCGGCAAGATGTTCGGTCTAAGTTTATCGATGAAAGCTGGCGTGGGAACAGCGAGCATGACCATTGGTGGTGGAGTCACGGTGGGAACACTGGTTGCGGTCAACGCCTGGGGCGATGTGGTTAACCCTCAAACAAATGAAATCATTGCCGGTCTGCGCGCTGGGAAAGTCGGCCCGTTGCGTGTGGGTAAAAAGGATTATTTTGCCGATACGATCAGCATGATGAAAAGCACATTCGGGCGCGGCATACTCGGCCTTGCCACGCGCACGAACACAGTCATTGGCGTGGTTGCGACAAATGCAAAACTGACCCAGGCGCAGGCGACCAAGGTCGCGCAGATGGCACAGGACGGTATCGCGCGGGCCATCCGCCCGGCACACACCATGCTGGATGGTGATGTGATTTTTGCGCTATCCACTGGAACACGAAAAGCAGATGTTTCAACTGTCGGCGCGTTCGCTGCGGAAGTGATGGCAGAAGCCATTATGAGAGCGGTGAAAACGGCTGCTCCAGCCGGCGGATTGCCCGGTCTATTTCAGTAGCAGGGCTGGATAACAAAAAGAGGATGACCTGCAACGGTCATCCTCTTTTGACTTCTCCCGCATATTTAGAATTTTCTTCCCTTCAGCTCATCTTTCAAGATCATGGTCAATACCACACTCACGATGCTCACCACCAACCCACCCAGGAAGGCGTTCCACCAAACCGGATCCGAGATGATCAAACCAAAGCCAAATGATTGGCCGATGACACTGGTCAGCCAGAACAGGAAGGTATTGATCACCAGTGTGAACAGACCAAGCGTCAATATGATCAATGGGCAGGTCAATAACTGGATCAGTGGGCGGAAGAGTGCGTTGATGAGGCCGAAGATCAGCGCAAGCCACAGGATCGAAACGAGATTGCTCCTCAGGTCAATGCCTGGCAAAAGCAGCACTGCGAGATACAGCGCGATTGCATTGATTGCCCAGCGTAGAATGAATTTTGTCATGTAATTCTCCTCTTCGAAGTCGAGTCATGTCACTCTGAGGGGGCGTTCGTCGCGACCGAAGAGTCTTCCTCTCCGATAAGAGATTCTTCGCTTCGCTCAGAATGACATAATAGGTATGTCACCCCTTTCTACGCAAATCATTCATTCCAGTTGCATTAAACACGCATCCATAACAATGTGCGACGTGGTTTGAATCCTGCCGCACTGATCGCCTCTGTCATTTCCTCTGCGGGGTAGTCCAGTGTGAGGTATGGAGGATAAGTGATCGTGCGCCGCGCATGAATCAGTAACGATGTCAGCGCCTCATCGTTGCGATTGGTTCCTGCAGAAGCCATCGCAGCGTAAAGTGACTCTGACCTGCCTCCCTGCGGCATCCACGTCAGTGTCGCGAACAATTCGTCGTTGCGCACTGCCGCCCACTGTCTGATATTGAAATCAATAAATAAAAGATACAGCCAGTTCCAAAGACCCGGGCGAAAGGTGTTTACGTTCCAGGAATGGTACCAAGCCATGGTCTGGGGATAGAGGCGATGAAGCCAGGCCTGTTGCAGGGGCCAAAAACGCGGATGTCGCGGGATGATCTTGATATCGGTGTCGGGGTAGTATGAGAGACGATGCTCCGGGCTTGCCTGCCAGGTGGTACGGCGGGCGATCTCTTGAAATCCCAGATCCTGATAAAGTTTGATCGCGCCGGGATTATCATCCCGGACATGCAGCCAGATCGCTGAGGCGTTTTTATCGCGGGCTTGTTTCATCACACGCTCTGTGAGGGCCCGCCCAATGCCATGCCGACGGAAATCGGGATGGGTTGCCACGTTCGCAATGAGATAGATGCGTGTGCCCCGGTCGCGAAACGGGATCAGGCTGGCATTACCAATAATACGTCCATCCTTCTCCCAGATATACCCCATCAGCGGCAGAGAGGCAGTCTCCGTCATGCGCGAAGCCCAGTTCAGAAAGCCGTCATCCCGGCTGGCGCGGCGCATGTCAGAAAGATAGCGCTGACCATCATTATCCATCGTGGTCGAAAAGCATAACTCGATCAGGTCTGCAACTGCAGAGAGGTCCCGCAGCATGTTGAGCGGACGGATGTTCGGGTGGTCATTTGCCTTCACCGAGATTGTGAGAGAACTCATTAAGGCAAATTATAGCGCGTTGTTGGTTTTTGGAAGTACGGAGGCGTATCATGCTGCAGGTAAGAACACGGGGTTTTACAGACAATTGTTGGATGAGTTCAGGGAAACTGACGTCAGGAAAAAGGTCGTGTTCCGTTTTCATGTCTTTGCCAGCTCGTCCAGTTTTCCAGATGCACGAAAGGGTGGCAGAAGCTTCGCGCTGCTGAAAGTGCTCCGAGAAGAAGCGACTCCGGCTGACAAGATCATCTCGTTTTGTAGATTGCTCAGAGGTAGATTTGCCTATACGCCTCTAATTTAACACTCCTCTTACGCCGCGTTGACAATTTGCCGACGCGGTTTTGTTATAATGCCCCTGTCACAAGGCCCCGAAGGTCTTTTCCCCCAATGGGGGTGCTTTGCGATGACCTTTGCGGTTCCTGTTTTAGAAAAGGACATTTCCCTATGATGCGATTTGACCGATTTACAGAAAGAGCCCAGGAAGCCGCCCAGCGCGCCGCGGAGATCATCCAGCGCTACGGGCACAACCAGATCGATACCGAACACATCCTATTGGCGCTGATCGAACAGCCTGGCGGAGTGATCCCTCAAATTTTGGAAAAACTCAGCGTCAGCCCCGAGGCACTCACCGAGCGGCTCGACGCAACTTTGCGCGCCAGCCCCAAGGCCAACATTTTCGGCGGCGGTGCTGGGCAGATCTTCATCACACCGCGCGTCAAACGAATTATTGACCTTGCCAATGAGGAAGCCAACCGCCTTAAAGATGAGTATATCTCCACCGAACATATCTTCCTCGCTATCCTCACCGAGCGGAATACGCCCGCGGCGCGCATTTTGGAATCTGCCGGTCTGACGCGTGACCGCGTCTACACCGCCATTCAGGACCTGCGCGGCGGGCAGCGTGTCACCGACCCCCAGGCTGAATCCCGTTATCGGACCCTGGAGAAATACTCGCGCGACCTCACCCAGGCTGCGCGTGAAGGCAAGCTTGATCCCGTCATCGGGCGCGACAACGAAATCCTGCGTCTGATCCAGATCCTTTCGCGGCGCACGAAGAACAACCCGGTCCTTATCGGTGAGGCAGGTGTGGGCAAGACCGCGATTGCAGAAGGTCTCGCGCAGAAGATCGCCAACAATGATGTGCCTGAGATCCTTTCGGGCAAACGCGTCATTCAACTTGATCTCGGTGCAATGATCGCAGGCTCCCGCTTCCGCGGTGAGTTCGAAGAGCGACTCAAAGCCGTGGTGGAAGAGATCCAGCGCGCAGGCGGCGACATCATCATGATGATCGACGAACTGCATACCGTTGTCGGTGCAGGCGCAGCACAGGGCGCGATGGATGCGTCCAATATGCTCAAGCCGGCGCTGGCACGCGGTGAATTGCAGTGCATCGGCGCAACCACACTGGATGAATATCACAAGTACATTGAAAAAGACGCCGCACTTGAACGCCGCTTTGCACCCATCTACGTGGAGGAACCGAATGTCGATGACACGATCAAAATGTTGATGGGTTTGCGTGACCGATATGAAGCACATCACAAAGTACGTTATGCGGATGATGCCCTTGTCGCCGCGGCCCGTTTGGCTGACCGCTATGTAACCGATCGTCGCCTGCCCGATAAGGCAATTGATCTGATGGATGAAGCCGCTGCAAAGTTGCGCGTGGCTTTGTACTCCATGCCACCCGATCTTAAAGCCATGAAAACCGAAATTGACAAGTTGCAGGCTGAAGAAGAGCAGGCCGGTTTGGAACGTGATTATGAACGCGCCGCCCAGAAGAAATCCGAACGACTGCGACTCGATGAGGAATATCATCAGAAACGCGATAAGTGGGAATCGGAACACCAGCTTGATGAGGTGGTGGATGTGGACGACATTGCTTCGGTTGTCCATCAATGGACGGGAATCCCACTCTCTCAAATGATGGAGAGCGAGTCTGAAAAACTCCTGCACATGGAAGCACGCTTGCATGAGCGTATCATCGGTCAGGAAGAAGCCATTCATGCCATCTCCGACGCGATCCGCCGGGCACGCTCAGGCTTGAAAGATCCGTCACGTCCCATTGGCTCGTTCATTTTCATTGGTCCGTCAGGGGTCGGGAAAACAGAGTTGGCCAAGGCACTTGCCTGGTTTATGTTCGATGATGAAGAAGCGCTGGTGCGCATTGACATGTCCGAATATCGTGAACAGCACACGGTGAGTCGCCTCTTCGGCGCACCTCCGGGATATGTTGGGTATGAGGAAGGCGGTCAATTAACGGAAGCAGTCCGACGGCGTCCGTATCGTGTCATCCTCTTCGATGAGGTCGAGAAGGCGCATCCCGAAGTCTGGAATGCACTGCTCCAAATCCTGGATGACGGCCGTCTGACAGATGGTCAGGGCAACATTGTGGATTTCCGCAACACGGTTCTGATCATGACCTCGAATCTGGGCACCGAATATGTGAGAAAGGGAGGCACTTTGGGCTTCCTCCAGCCAAAGGCTTCCAACGAGGAGCGTGAGTCACACGATAAGATCGAGAAGGCTCTTAAGGGCGCGTTCCGTCCTGAGTTCCTGAACCGCGTCGATGAGATCATCATGTTCTCGCCGCTCTCGCTCGAGCAAATGGAGGAGATCGTTGTCCTGCAAATGAAGGAAGTGCAGGATCGCTTGAACGAATACAACATCACGGTTGAATTGACCGATGCTGCCCGCAAGTGGCTGGCAGAGGAAGGTTATGATCCCGCCTTCGGCGCCCGTCCGCTGCGCCGCGCGATCCAGAAGCATGTCGAGAGTCCACTTTCCGTGGAATTGCTCGGTGGCCAGTTCAAAGATGGTGCAACCGTCCAGGTGGATGTGGATATGGATGAAGAGAAACACAAGATCATCTTCCATAAATCCGAGCCGATCAAGAAAAAGAGTAAACAACACGCAGAAGCGTAAAGTAAAATGGGAGCAGATAAACTGCTCCCATTTTTTTGTTCAGATTGACGGAGACCAAAGCCTTTGCGGGGCATCCTTGTGAGGACTGACTTTGGCGCCACAAAAGAAAGCAGCGACTGGAGTCGTTCGACTTCGCTTTTATCATTTTCCTAATCACAGGCTTATCGTTTCAGTGTAAGATGAACAAAATATTTCAGGAGGCCCTTATCCATGGAAACGAGCACCAATCAATCTTCGTCCACGCCAAAGATCATTGGCGCGATCGCAGCAATTCTTGTTTGTTGTTCTTGTATCGCAATTGCAGCAGCGGGAACATTTTTTTATAGAGCCTATCAAAACATCCCCTTCGACCTTACTCCCTTTGTACCACCAACAGAAAACACGGTCACCCCGGTGCCGACCACGCAAATTGATCGTCCGCCGGTGGAAGACATCTCGCGTGAAACCATCGAAACATTGGCAGAGGCTCAGGTCCCTGAAAACGATCCCTATGAACTGGCATGTCGCTTACAGGCGGTGTGCAATGTCCCACGGACAGTGCAGGCGAAATCATATCAAGTGGGCGATACGGAAAAATTCTGGATCGTTAACTCGGACACCAATGAACATTCCCAGATTGATGCCACGTTGCGGTATATCACGCCCCATTCTTATTTCTGGGCTGAAAACGGCACTCAGGTTGATGAAGATGATATGAAAGCCCTAATGGATACGTTCGAGGAAAAGATCTATCCGACAAACCGCGAATTTTTCGGCAGTGAGGCGAACCCGGGCGTGGATGGCGACCCGCATATTTACGTCATTTATGCATCCAGTATCGGGCATAATATCGCGGGATATTTCAGCTCGTCCGACTCGTTCAATCCGCTCGTCAACGAGTATTCGAATGCCCATGAGACGTATGTGCTGGGGACCAGCCAGGATTTGGGGAATGCCTACACCTACGCCACGCTTGCACACGAGTTTGTGCACATGATCCAGAATGCATCCGACCGCAACGATGTCTCCTGGTTAAACGAAGGGTTTGCCGAACTGGGCGCGTTTTTGAACGGATACGACATCGGCGGCGCCGACTGGCTCTATGTTCAAAACCCTGATATTCAGTTGAACACCTGGGTGGACAATTCCTCTCCGGATTTCTCAGCGCACTACGGTCAGAGCTTCCTCTACCTGACCTACTTCCTCGACCGCTTTGGCGAGGAAGCCACGAAGGCACTTACCAACAATCCGGAGAATGACCTGACCAGCGTAGACGGCACACTCGCAGAATTAAACATTACCGACCCGCAAACTGGCAATGTGATCACGGCAGATGATGTCCTTGTGGACTGGGCAGTTGCGATGCATCTCCTGGATGAATCCGTTGGGGATGGCCGCTATACCTTCAAGAACTATCCCAACGCGCCGCGGGTAACAGCGAGCGAGTCTCTTTCAGATTGTCCGCAATCCCTGAGCAGTACGGTCAATCAATATGGTATTGACTATTACACCATTGAGTGCGCTGGTGATTACACACTGAGCTTTACTGGCTCCACAGCAGTGGGACTTCTCCCCATAAGTGCAAATTCAGGCGAATATATGTTCTGGTCGAATCGCGGCGACGAATCGGATATGACGCTGACGCGCGAGTTTGATTTTACAAATGCGAGTGGACCCATTACCATGTCGTTTGCGCTTTGGTACGATATCGAGGTTGATTATGATTATGCCTATATTGAGGCATCGACTGATGGTGAAACCTGGGAAATTCTCAAATCTTCTTCAAGCACAAATGAGGATCCCACGGGCGCGAACTATGGCTGGGGCTACAATGGCCAGACCAATGGCTGGGGCACTGAAGAAGTCGACCTTTCAAAGTTTGCCGGTCAAACGGTACAGCTCCGGTTTGAATATGTCACAGATGCAGCACTTAATGGAGAAGGCTTGCTGTTGGATGATGTACGGATCGACGCGATCGAATACCAGGAGGATTTTGAAGCGGGTGATGGAGGCTGGGAAGCCGAAGGATTCGTCCGTGTTGATAACGTTCTTCCGCAGACCTATCGCCTGGCTCTCATTGCCAAAGGCGATACCACGACCGTAACCCAGATCGAACTCAACCCAGACCAGACTGTGGATATCCCTCTATCATTGAACTCTGGCGACGAAGCTGTGCTTGTCGTCACAGGGACAACCCGCTTCACAAGATTGCCCGCTGCCTATCAGATTGAGATCAAGTAAATTGGTATACGTAAACATGTAGACATGTCAACACGAAGGCACCTGTATACGGTTGACATGTCTACAGCGTCGGAGGCACTATGGCAACCGCACCAAAATCAGAAATATTGAATTTAGCTGAACTGGTAAGGTATCAAGATGGCTCAGTCGTCAGCCGCCAGATCACCAAAGCAGACGCGGGCAACGTTACGCTGTTTGCTTTCGATCAAAATCAGGAGCTAAGTGAACACACAGCGCCTTTCGATGCCTTGGTCCATGTTCTGGATGGCAGTGCTGAGATCCAGATTTCAGGAAAAGCCTTCCGTCTGGAAACAGGTGATGCGATCATCATGCCAGCCAATGAGCCTCACGCCCTGAAAGCACTGACCCCGTTCAAAATGCTTCTGACGATGATCCGCAATTGATGTGTCATTGCGAGCGTAGCGAAGCAATCTCCTCAAATGGGGCAAATGCAAACCAGATTGAAATTACTTCGTGATGGTGCCGTTGTCGCCATTCCTCGCAGTGACGACAACTTGTTTTACGATAAGTTGAAAAACTTCCCGAAGATTAATCTCCGGGAAGTTTTATTTCCACAAGGACTGGTTTCTTTCTCATCCAAAACAATGACATCAAAAATGGGATCAGTGCCAGTATGCCAGAGACGATGGCAATCACTGTATAGTTTGACGCGGCAAAAACAATACCGCTACCCAAACTACCGGTCGCTGATGCGAGACCGACCAGCAGGTCGTTCATGCCTTGCGTGCGCGAACGTTCCACTGGGGAAAGCTGGTCTGCCAGTAAAGCCGAGCCGCCTACAAAGCAGAAATTCCAGCCCAAGCCAAGCAGAAAGAGCGAGATAGCCAGCGGAAATACATCGGGCGATAAGGGTGCTGTGATACAAGCCAGCAAAAGCGTGGATGCACCAGTCAGGATCACCGGACCCCGTCCCCATTTATCGGAGAGACGCCCTGAAAGGACCGAAAAAGCAAACATCCCAAATGTATGGGATGAGATCACGGCTGAAATATCCCTGAGATTGTGTTGATGGTCGCGCATATGAAGTGACGTAATGACCATGATGGCAACCATCACAACCTGTCCCAGCGCCATCGCGCTGACTGCCACCAGCGCCGCGGGCTGACGAAGGATCTCAAAGATGGGGCGCGCTGCCCCAGTCAAGGAAGGGAGCGCCGGATCAGGATGCGCGTCAGAAACTTGTCTACCGAGGTCACGCGGGTCGGGACGAAGCCCGATGAAGACGACAATGGATGAAATCGCGAACAAAATAAGGGTCGCGATATATGCACCTGCCAACTCATCCATACCCAATTCTCTAGCGAGATTGCCCATCGGTCCCACCAGCAGCGGACCAACGATCGCGCCGAACGTGCCTCCCAACACAACATTTGAGATCGCCGCGCCGCGTTTCTCCGGCGGGTTCACCTCCGCCGCGGCAAAACGTCCCAGCACCACCGCGGCATTGGTGATCCCCATCAGCACCATGCCAATGAGAAACAAAAGGAACGAGGAGATTCCAATGGCAAATAAGACCAGAGTATTGCCGATCACACCGATAATGAGCCCGGCGACCATTCCGTTCCTTCTGCCAATCCGGTCCATGATGTAGCCCCAGGCAGAAGCCGCGAAAGCCATGCCCAGAAGATAAACCGCCGAAGGCACGCCCGCGAACGAAGCGCTGCCGCCCAGTTTCGCTCCAATAATGGAATTGATTGTCGCTGCGGCAATAAAACCCGCCGAAGACAGGCTCTGATTTGCAAAGAGTATCCAGGTTATTTTCCGTGCAGTCCTGGAGAGATCGGTCATAAGTTAATCCTTTTCATTTCGCTATTATAAGTGGATGCGGGTAGAATGTGTCAACTGGAGATTTCGTGGACTTTGTCACTGTGCCCGCCTGGAATTACCCGCTCTCTGACCTCATCAAAATCCTGAATCGAGGTTTTGAAGATTATCTCATTCCCGTCCAGTTCAATGAGTCCACTCTTTTGAACATGCTCCGCAAAGACGGCATGGACCTGACCACCAGCCGCATACTGACCGTGGATCACGATCCCTGTGGTATCGCGTTGATTGCGCGGCGCGGCTGGGTGAGCAGACTCGCGGCAATGGGAATTGCCAAAGAAACACGCAGGAAGGGCGCTGGATCGTGGTTCATGAAGGAACTGATCGATGAAGCATGCCAGCGCGGTGACCGTGAAATGGTGCTTGAAGTGATCGAGCAAAATGAGCCTGCGGTGAAGTTGTATCGGAAATGTGGTTTTGAAAGCGTGAGGAGATTGATTGGATGTATCCGTAAAAACGCAGAGGAAGACCAGAAAAGCGATCTGCACGAGATCGATCTGCGCCAAATGGGTCGTTTGATCTCGCAACACGGGTTGTCAGATTTGCCTTGGCAGTTATCAGGTGAGAGTATTGCTCAAATGAATCCGCCGGCGCGTGCCTATCGCAAAGGGCAGACATACATAGCGATTTCAAATCCCGAGGTGAAACATGTGGTCATCTGGTCCTTGCTCGTTGAACCGGAGGCACGTGGCAATGGACTGGGCACAGATATGCTCAGAAGCATGATCGCGGGTCGAGCTGGTAAAACATGGCATATCCCTGCGGTCTTCCCTGAAGAGTTCAGTAAAGTTGTCGAAAGAGCAGGTTTTGAAAGAGAAAATTTATCACAGTGGCAGATGAAGTTAGGCCTGTAGGGCAGGTTTTCGCAGAGCATCCACGCTGGAAGCGTGACCTACGCAACTGTCGGCCCATGAACGTAATTTTGTCATCCTTTTGTCTTATTCACCCGGCTGAAATCGAGGCTATAATCCCCTAATTCAAATCCAAGAGGAAGCACTACATGTCGTTTCCATCCAAGCCATCTTCCGAACGTAAAACCATCGGTGTATTTGCATCACAAGTGGGTCGCGCATGGGGCGCAGAGTTTATCGCGGGTATCAATGCTGCGGCTGAAGAACATGACGTAAATCTTGTGCATTTCATTGGGGGAAAGCTAATGCCCATCGTTACCGATGATAAGAACAAACTTTCTTTTGGACTATATGATCTTGCCAAGCCCGGTCAATTCGATGGCCTGTTATTGACTGCTGACATTGCCTACGGTGCAAGTGCCGGGGATCTCAAAACATTTTCGGATTTTTATGGTGCCATACCAATTGTCACGCAATCGGTGGAGATGGATGGCACTTCAATGTTCATCCCTGACAACAGCGAGGGGATGCGTACCGCGGTCCGTCATCTTATCCAGGATCATGGCTACAAACGGATCGTTTTTATTCGCGGCATCCATGGGCAGATCGATGCTGAGCAACGTTTTCAAGCATACAAAGACGAACTCAAGGCAAACAACCTGCGTTTTGACGAAGACCTGGCTGTAGATGGCGATTACACGCCCGAAAGCGGCAGAACTGCAATTCGGATTTTGCTGGATGAGCGCAGACTTCGTTTCCAGGCGGTTGTCGCGGCGAATGACAGTATGGCGTTCGGCGCCCTGGAGGCGCTGCAGCAGCGCAGCGTTCGTGTGCCGGACGATGTAGCGGTGACCGGCTTCGATGATCTGCGCGAAGCCCAGGCGACCGGCGTGCCATTGACGACCGTAAGGCAATCGTTCTATACAGCAGGTAAACACGCCATGGAAACATTGCTCAAGCGCATTGATGGCGATGTGGTTCCGCAAGTCACAGTGACACCCACACAACTGCTCACCCGCTGGTCATGCGGCTGTTTACCTGAAAATGTCCGTCGGGCCGCAGTGGCACCGCGCGATGTGGCAAAAACCGGCAGACTGGAGAATAAGCGCGAGGCAGCATTGCGCGCCCTGTTGAATTCAGCAGGGATTACAGAGCACGATGTGGCACTCCCGCAGTTCAAGGATGCGTTCGGCCGCGCCTGGGATGGATTTCTGTTGGCGCTGAACAACAAATCTTCCAGCGACGATTTTCTAAAGACGATCAACACCATGATCGAACTCATGCAAAAACATGAGCTTGTTCCCGCTGTCTGGCATAATGTGATCTCAATGATGCGCCGCTATGCACTTGGCGGAATTACCAGTCACACCACCATGCTTCTGGCAGAGAACCTGTTCCAGCAGGCGCGTTTGCTGGCAGGCGAGCTTTCACAACGTTCGCAGGCATATCGCCGGCTTGTGCTTGAACAGCAGGAGAACCTTTTGCATGGCTTCAGCTTCTCCATGGCGCCTGCCATGAGCATGGACGAGATCGGTACCGCCATTTCAGAACACTTCCCCGCCCTGGGGATCGAACGCTGGTATGTGATGTTCTACAACGATGTGGCTGCGCCGCAATCCATTTCTGCAGCGCCCCCGGAAAGTTATAACCTGTTACTCCAATACGAAGGTTCTCAATTTGAGATCCCGCAAAAACGTACATCCATTGGGACAGGGCAGCTCATCCCGCGTGGAAAAACCCCGGCAGACCATCGTTACACCGCTGTGGTCATGCCGCTTGCCCTGG
This sequence comes from Anaerolineales bacterium, assembly GCA_035512375.1. Classification (GTDB taxonomy): domain Bacteria; phylum Chloroflexota; class Anaerolineae; order Anaerolineales; family Villigracilaceae; genus Defluviilinea. Next base: position 1,740 of record DATKED010000240.1, on the reverse strand, counting down.
CACGCAACCGCTTTGGCTTTATGTGGGTGGAGATGGGACCGCGTGACTGGGAAATTTATGTCCGCATACGCAACCTGGTGAGCAGCGCACTGCTGCGCGTTATGCTTGTGCAACAAAAGGAACAGGCACAAAGGGAAGTGGAACGCCTGCTCGGAGAGGCGCGTGAACGCACTACAGAACTGGCGATTGCAAAGGAATTCGCGGAAAGGACAGCCGCGGAGAACGCAAAACTATATTCCAGCGAACAGACCCGTCGTCATGTCGCCGAAGCGCTCACCAAGTCTGCACGGCAACTCTCCTCACTCGGGACAGTAACAGACGTCCCGCAGCAGATCGCAGCACAGTTATCCCTCTTGATCCCCAACGACCGCTGTGCAATCTTCCTCGAAGATATCAATAGCATTCCGCGTCTGGTGGCGCACGCTGGCTTGCCTAGCGATGCACCGGTTGAAAGCCTGGCCTACACCGTACGCGGGACAAACGTGTATCATACGCTCGCCCGCCAATCTGAGCCGCTGGTGATCGGCGATGTGAAAAACATGCCAAGCTGGAAACAACCGGAATGGCTGCCCGAAGACCGTGCCTGGCTGGGAGTTCCTCTCTATTCAAAAAATAAAGTCATGGGCATGCTCACTCTCAGCCGAAGCGCACCTGCATCCTTTAATCAGGATGATGTTTTGCTGGCAAACACGTTTGCCATACAAGCATCCATCGCGCTGGAGAACGCGCGTCTCTACGATGACTTGAACCGCTTCACTCAAATGATGGAACGCATGGTCGAACAACGCGTGGAGGAGCTTAACAGCGCTTATCAGACGCTTGCAAAACTGGATAAGAACAAGAGCGATTTCATTCAGGTTGCCGCACACGAACTACGCACACCGCTTACCGTGATCAAAGGCTATATGGGCATGATCAAGGGCGCACCTGCCATACAGAAGGATCCATCCCTGACACAAATCATGCAAGGTGTCATCCAGGGCACCAATCGCCTGCATCAGATCGTCAACAGCATGTTGGACGTTGCCCGGCTCGAAAATCAGGTCCTTACTCCCCATCTTGAAACCGTGGCTCTCGGTCCGATCCTGCGGCTGATCCGAAAGGATTATGTGGAAGACCTGCAGGCGCGTCAAATGACGCTCGAGCTGGACCCCAACATCAATTCCGCGCCTTCCCTTCTGGCAGATTCAGAGCTGCTGAAAAAGGCGCTCGATAATGTCATCGTCAATGCCGTCAAATTCACACCAGATGGAGGTTCCATCTTTATCAATGCCCATCCCATCCAGGTGGACGGACATGGGGAGTTTTGTGAGATCCGTATCCGTGATACCGGCATCGGCATCGACCCTGCCAACCACACCATTGTCTTTGAAAAACTTTACCAGCTGGGCAAAGTGGAACTGCACTCCTCGGGCCGCACCAAGTTCAAAGGCGGCGGACCAGGCCTCGGTCTGGCAATCGCGTCGGGTATTGTCAAATCTCATAGAGGCAAGATCTGGGTGGAAAGCGCTGGATACGATGAAGAGAAATTGCCCGGCAGCACGTTCATTATTCAGATACCAGTGGCGAAATAAAACAAAACTTCCGAAGCGACGCTGTTCGTTGGCGCTTCGGAAGTTTTTCTTACAGGGTCTATCATTCCTCAGTACGAATTGCACCACTGTTCCTATCAAAATAATTGGTGAGCCGGGTTCGCAAAGGCGCGAGCAAGCCAATATGCGCCAGCATCAGATATCCGAA
>DATKED010000239.1:0-6323 GCA_035512375.1 Anaerolineales bacterium | reverse complement strand
TTCAGTTATTCTTTGCGCCAATCAACTTTGCGTTGAAGCCTGAACGAAGATCCATCGGCGAATTGAATTTCATTAATCTCGACGACCAGTCCATTGAACAGTTCGGCGCAGCGACGATGAAAGACCTGGGCTGGGAACAGGTTATGGATGCATACGCCTGCATCATGTGTTTCCGCTGCCAGGAGGTTTGTCCTGCCTATGCCACAGGCAAGGTGCTCTCCCCTGCTGCGCTGGAGGTCAACAAGCGTTATCACCTGAATTATGACGGCAGCATGGACGTGCCCATGCTGGACCTGATTTCGGAGGAAGCTGTGTGGGGATGCACCGCCTGCGGCGCCTGCGTGGACATTTGCCCGGTTGGCAACGAGCCGATGCGCGATATCCTCCACATCCGCCGTAACCTGACCTTGATGGAAAGCAGATTCCCCAAGCAATTGGAAACCGCGTTCAAGGGAATGGAACGCAACGCCAACCCGTGGAATATTTCACAGGCTGACCGCATGAAATGGGCGGAGGGACTAAACGTTCCAACGATTGAAAAGAATCCAGAACCTGATATTTTGTGGTGGGTCGGGTGTGCCCCCGCCACCGACTCGCGCGCCCAGAAAACAGCACAAGCCTTTGCGAAAATCCTGAACACGGCAGGAGTCAACTACGCAGTGCTCGGGCAGAACGAACAGTGCACAGGCGACTCCGCCCGCCGCGCCGGGCGTGAAGACATCTTCTTTGGTCTGGCATCCGCAAATGTCGAGATATTAAATAAGGTAAAGCCGAAACGGATCGTAACCACCTGCCCACACTGTTTGCATACGATCAAGAATGAATATCCAGCCTTTGGTGGGAACTATGTAGCAATCCATCACACACAGTTCATCAATGAACTGGTTGGCGAGGGGAAGATCAGTCTGGAGGTAAACAGTGATCAGTATAGGGTGACCTTCCATGATCCCTGTTACTTGGGACGGCACAATCAGATTTTTGATGCGCCGCGTGAAACCTTGAATGCCTCTGGTGTCACCACAATAGAAATGCCGCGCAATGCATCCAAGGCCTTCTGCTGTGGCGCGGGCGGCGCGCAGATGTGGAAGGAGGAGGAGAACGGCACAATGCGCGTGAATGAAGCGCGCTTCAAAGAAGCCAAAGAAACAGGTGCTAATACAGTCGCGGTCGCCTGCCCGTTCTGTATGACAATGTTAAGCGATGCTTCCAGAGCGGATGGCAGTTCAGTCCAGGTGAAGGATGTAGCGGAGCTGGTCGCGGAGCGAATGGAGACGGGGACGTAAACATGGTCGATCTCACCTCGCAGTTTGGTCGTGCCGTTAAGCAGCATCTTGAAGGTGCGTATGTCATCTGGCTGACGACTGTCGATTCGAATTTCACGCCTCAGCCGCGACCCGTCTGGTTTATTTGGGAGGATACCTCTTTTCTGATCTTCAGCCAGGCGAAAGCACACAAGGTCAGTCATATCAGAAAAAACCCAAAGGTGGCATTGCACTTCAACACGGATGAAACAGGTGATAAGCATGTGATCATTTTTTTAGGAGAGGCTTCGATTGATCCCGATCATCCTCCCGCACATCAAGTCACCGCCTACTTTGACAAGTATAAAGACGGAATTGCCGGACTGGATATGAGGCCCGAGGAATTTAGCCGCGAGTATGCCACTGCCATCAGAATTCGTCCCACAGAAGTGCGCGGATGGGAGTAAAATAGCTCCCCAACCAGAGGAGGTCCAGATGAGAGATATGATTCGCACGCTTCACCCTCAAAAGAAACAGGGTGTGAACATCAGCAGGGAAAAATATGAAATCATTTGCAAGGCAATCTTATCCACATTACAGGAACACAAAGAGATTACTTTCATGAACTTATCGCGCACGGTGGAAAAAGAAGTGAATGGGAATTTCGAGGGTTCGGTCACCTGGTATGTGACGACGGTCAAACTGGACCTTGAAGCACGCGGCAAGGTCAAGCGTGTTCCCAATTCGAGGCCACAACTTGTAAAACTGGCATAGCCTTTCATAATAAAAAGAGGAAAGGTGACCAGGTTCCAGAGACCTGGTCTCTTTTTTATTCCTACTTCAGCCGGCAGGTACGGGCGTTTATAATACTCGCAACAACTCCAAACTGTGCAGTTGTAACCAGGAGCAAAAATGCAAATCGTCCATGTTCATGTCAATGTTAAACCTGAATTCATAGAAGCCTTCAAACAGGCGGCCCTTGAAAATGCCAGCAACAGCGTGAAAGAGGCGGGCATCGCACGTTTTGATGTGATCCAGCAACGGGATGACCCTACAAAATTCATCCTGGTCGAAGTCTATAAAACGGCGGAGGCTCCCGCCGCGCACAAGGAGACTGCTCATTATCGGCGCTGGAGTAACACGGTCATGAAAATGATGGCTGAACCGAGACAGGGAATTAAGTATGTTTACGTCTTTCCTGAGGATGCCACCTGGTAAACGATGGAGTCAACGACTCCAGTCGTTGACTTTCTAAAGTCTCTGATGTCGCTACGGCGCTGCTTTAGACTCCAGTTATATAAGGTGAACAGACCATGCTTTCTTTCGAATTCGCTACAGCCAATCGGATCATTTTCGGAGCCGGAAAACTGAATGAGCTGGGCAAACAGATTGCGGGGAGTGCCAAGCGTCTGCTGTTTGTGCGCGGAGGCTCTTCAGACGCGATCCCACGCGTGAGAGAGATTCTCTCTGTCTCGGGTATTCCATTCACAGAATTCCAAGTCCACGGCGAACCGACAACCGAAATGGTGCGCGAAGGCAGAAATGCGGCTCGTGATTGTGACAGGGTGATCGGTCTGGGTGGAGGGAGCGCATTGGATGCCGGCAAGGCGATTGCCGCGCTGGCGACCAACCCCGGTGATGTATTCGACTATTTGGAAGTAGTTGGCAAAGGACAGCCTTTGTCCAATGCGTCGCTGCCTTACATTGCAATCCCGACCACTGCCGGCACCGGATCAGAAGTGACACGGAACGCGGTGCTTGAGTCAACGGAGCAAAGCGCAAAAGTAAGCTTGCGAAGCCCGTTGATGCTGCCGCGCCTCGCGCTCGTGGACCCGGAATTAACTTACAACCTGCCTCCCGAGATCACTGCAACCTCCGGCTTGGACGCGCTGACACAATTGATCGAGCCGTTCGTTTCCGTAAAGGCCAACCCAATGACCGATGCGATTTGCCGCCAGGGACTCTCTCACGCCGCGCGGTCATTAAGACGCGCGTACGAAAATGGTTCAGACAAAGGGGCGCGTGCGGAGATGGCAGTGGCGAGTCTATTTGGAGGCATAGCGCTGGCAAACGCCGCGCTGGGAGCGGTGCACGGATTCGCGGGACCGCTGGGCGGAATGTTGCACGCGCCACACGGAGCGCTTTGCGCGCGCTTCCTGCCGCTGGTAATGGACATGAATATTAAGGCTTTGAAAACGCGTCAACCGGAACATCCAGCACTTGAGCGCTACGCTGAAATCGCTCAAATCGTGACTGGCCAACAAGATGCAACGGTACAGGACGGTGTAAAGTGGACGAGCGAATTGGTAGGCGCATTGCATATTCCCCGGCTTGCTGCATATGGAATGAGATCCGAGGATTTCCCCGCAGCAGTTCAGAAGACACAAAAGGCAAACAGCTTCAAAGGGAATCCAATCCCATTGAACGAGAACGAACTGACCAGGATCTTGGAACAGGCGCTATAGTTACACGATCGGATTCGACGCGGCCCCGGCCGTCTTCAGCGCGGAACGGATCATTAGGAACTCGGTGATGTTCTCAGAGGTAACCAATCCTACGAATCGGCCACCATGCATCACGGGCAGCGTTTTTGCGCCGGATTCCTGCAAACGGATGAGCGCTGTTTCGACCATTTCGTGTGAGTCAACACTGGGTACATTGCGCCGCATCACATCGACGACGGGTATGTTTTGCCCTTCCTGAGAGAGTGCCCGGATGAAATCGTCCCGCGTCAGCACCCCAACAAAATCTCCGTCCTCCACCACCGGGAAATCCTGCTGCGAACCGGCAAGGATGAGATTGACCACCCGGGTAAGGTTATCCTGCGCTGAGAGGCTTTCAAACTTGGTCTGCATGGCGTGAGTGACAGGAATTCCACTGATGGAATTCCTCATCTGCACCATGCTTGCTTCCTGTGATGCACCGATCCATACGAAGAAGGCAATGAAGAGCAGAAACGGGTTGCCAAACAAACCAACCAAACCAAAGAGGAAAGCCATACCCTGACCAATGTTGGCCGCGATCTGCGTGGCGCGGACGTAATCCATGCGCATGGCAAGCAGAGCACGCAGCACACGACCACCATCCATGGGGAACGCGGGAAGCAGGTTGAACAGGACCAGTATGATGTTCACAGTCAACAGGCGCGCCAGAAAGGAGCCTGAGGCGATGGTCAGGTCTGTAAGCGGGACCAGGCTCCGGCTAAGGTAAAGATACGCAAAGAGTACGGCAGCGATGACCACATTGACGGCGGGACCCATCAGAGCAACCCAGAGTTCCTCGATCGGTTTATCCGGCATACGTTCGAGTCGTGCTACTCCGCCGATCGGATAAAGGGTAATATCTCGGGTTTTAATCCCATATTTGCGGGCAGTGAGGGCGTGTCCATACTCGTGTAGAACAACGCATAAGAATAACGCCAGGATAAAGAGAACACCCTCCGCCACTCGTGCCAGAGACTCATGTTCGAGCCAGTGACTATAGCCAACCCAACCGATCAAGAGCAAAAACGTCGCATGGACAAAAACATCAATTCCAGCAAATGTTCCTAATTTCCACTGCCATTTCATAATCCAACTCCTTTTGAACTGATGGCATTGTACACAGAATTTATAAGAAAATTGTAATAAAAAGCCCGTCAGAGCTATCAGTTTTCAAAACACGATCGAATCACTGCTGGTAACAGCACAGGTTAATGGGATTAACGAAAAAAAGGGCAGGCTGTTGCCTGCTCCTGCCAATTCCCTGATGTGAGGAACCGCCTAGCGTTTCACTTGACAAGCCCCAACTTCTTCCCTGCTTCACCAATGACATCCATGGCGCGTTCGATCTCGCTTGGGTCATGCGCGGCAGTGACCGTGGCACGCAGGCGGGCAAGTCCCTCCGGCACGGCCGGCGAAACGACCGGCAACACGAATACGTCGTTGTGTTGCGCTTCGCGCGTCATCAGAAAGGCAGTTTCGTCATCACCGCACAAGACAGGGACGATGGCGGTCTCCGTCAGCATGGTATCGAATCCCATGCTTTTCAACCCGCCGATAAACTGTTTGGTGTTCTGGTTGAGACGTTCAACACGCCAGGGTTCATCCCAAATGACTTTAAAAGCCTCGTTCGCAGCGGCAGCTTGGGCAGGCGGCAGAGCCGCAGAAAAAATATAGGCGCGGCTGGCATGACGCAAATACGTGATGATGTCCTTCTTCGCGGCCACATACCCCCCCACTGACGGAATGGTTTTGCTCAACGTGCCCATCTTGATATCGATCACGTCACCGAGACCAAAATACTCTTCGACCCCTGTGCCTTTCTCACCGAGCACGCCCACCGAATGCGCTTCGTCGATCATCAGCCAGGCGTTGTACTTTTTACACAGTTCCAGCATCTTCGGCAGGTCAATGATGTCACCGTCCATGCTGAAAACCGAATCGGCGATGACCAGTCTGGCAACGTCCGCCGGTGCATTCTTGAGCAGACCTTCGAGATGTGCCATGTCGTTGTGACGGAAACGCCTGAACTCCGCTCCAGACATCAGACAGCCATCAACAATGGAGGCGTGGTTCAATTTATCCGAAAATATGTAATCCCCGCGACCCATCAGGGTTGAGATCACCGATAAATTCGTAGCATAACCCGAGGTATACGTGATGGCAGCTTCGGTATGTTTGAAGTTTGCAATCGTCTCTTCAAGCTCATCATGGATGGTCAGCGTGCCAGCCAGCGTGCGCACACCGTTTGTCCCCGTGCCGAATTTATCCACTGCTCTCTTGGCCGCTTCATTAATGCGCGGATGTCCTACCAAGCCCAGATAACTGTAGGAGGCATACATGCCCATCACCCGTCCGCGCACGCGTACCTTTGAGTCCCCCAGCATTTCCTCCACAGCCTGGTTGTAAAAGTAAAGGTCGTTTTCTTTGAGCCCTGAGATACGGTCGGTCATGGCTTTGATACGACGCGTGACGGCGTCGTTTGTGTTTTGAAAATCCATGTATCGCCTCCGAAACAGAATGACGCAAGTTTACCAGAAGTTTAGAGAAAGCCTTGCGAAGGTTTTTTGGCTCTTCGGGAATAGCCGTGAATTAGCCATAT
>DATKED010000238.1:0-5774 GCA_035512375.1 Anaerolineales bacterium | reverse complement strand
CCCTCTCCATGATGGTAAGCTGGGTCAAATCTGTGCCATCCGTGTTGATCAGGTAAAGCTGTGGAATGCCGGAACGCGTAGACGCGAACACGACCTGACCTGTTCCACCACCCAATGATGTAGCAACAGGAATCGGCGTATTGTCAGGCGTTGGTGCGATCTCTTCAGTGGGTTGAAGGGTCTCAGTGGGAACGACAGGAGTTGCAGTTCCCTGGGGCGGAGCGGTTAGAGGAGTAACTGTTGGCAGTGGAAGAGAAGTCTCTGTTGCCACCGGAACCGGGGTGAGCGTGTTCGGCGCCAGACTAATTGGAAGCTTTATTTCCCTCAGAGGACTCAACAGGCTCATCATCTCTGTGGGCACAAACTCCGGCCTGAAGCGCACAAGCCCTACAATGGCAAGAAAAAGCAGGAACAACGTTCCGAATAAAATTGCCAGAACCCGACGGTTTTTCCGTTTTCTGCGTTTTGGTTTAAAGACCGGTAATTCACCTGCAGCAGAGACACCGCTTGAGTTTGCTGAATTAAGATCAGCCACAGGCTGCGATGCTTTCTCAAACGCATTTTGCTGGAGTTCCTCCATTACGTCTGGCGGAGGAGGTTCGACCACATAATCACCGGGTAAAAGCTGGGTTTTTGTTTTTGATCCGAGCAGCGAGCGCTTGAACTCTTCCGCATTCTGGAAGCGGTCGGCAGGATCGATCCCCATGGCCCTTTCAATGGTCGCCGCCAACCGGCGCGAAACCTTGCTGTTGCGTTTGCGCACAGGTGTGAGTTGCGTATTATCCATGGCACGCGCCAAACCATCTTCAGGGATAATCCCGCTTAGCGCCGCATAGAGTGTGGCGCCCAAAGAGTAAATATCTGTGCGAGAGTCAGTGCGGGCTGTGCCGTACTGTTCCGGCGGAGAATAACCGGGAGTCATCGCGCGTGCACCTGTCGTCGTTGCCTGACTTCCATGTAACACTTTGGCAAGACCAAAATCCACCAGGAAAATATGTCCGTCTGGTGTGATTTTGACATTGCCCGGTTTAAGATCACGGTGCAAAATGGGAGGCTTGCGTGTATGGAGGTAAGCCAGAGCGTCACACATCGCTGCACCGATTAGAATCGCTTCATCCTCCGTGATATTGCCCATGCGCTCCATGCGCTGGCGCAGATCTTCCCCCTCGATATAATCCATCACCAGGTACTGCCCCTCATCACCAATCACAAAATGATCGGTAACACGCGGAAGGTTGGGATGGCGCAGATTTGCAAGAATGACCGCTTCAAGACGGAATTGTCGTGAATATTCGTCGGTCGTGAACAGGTTTTCCTTCACAGCCACATCCACGCCGAGGTTTTCATCCACCGCACGGTAAACGGAACCCATACCTCCCTGCCCGAGGATTTCAACTATGCGATATCGCTTGTGTAGTAACGCGCCGCGCTCGAGAGTCATGTAGCTCTAGGTTCTCCCAGGAATTTTGCCGTAGACTTGGCATTATAACAGAGGGGTACCCTACATATTGGGCTTGTCTGCCAATTTGAAATGAAAAAACAACCAAGGCGCTCCCGCCATCACCCAGAAACCAACCAAAGAATAACGGATATACCGCAAGGCCAATGGGATGACTGTTTCACCGCGCGGAAAGACCTCTCCCAGCCCAAACCAAAGGATCATAATTCCAATCAGACCGACCACATAGCGAAGTGCCCGCTTCTCTACCGGACCTGAAGTTTGATACCCGCCTCGCGACGCGATCCAGGCTGCCCCGGCCGCCAACCCGAAAATGGATCCCGCCGAGGTGAAGATCCCTTCAAGCAAAACGGGATCAGGCACGGGACCGGCGCGCAGCACATTGTCCGTCCATTCCACCGGAAAGATATATCCATCCAGGCGTGCAGCATTCCACAAACCAACTGCAATCAGCAGTAAGGAAATCACAAACGCGATGGTTACCTGTTGAGCCAGCGTTTTGGTTCTGAGCAGGGCGGCAACCGGGTCCCAGAATCTCAGGAACGCCAACAAAAGTGCAGATCCGATCAGCCAACCCGCGACAACATCATGTAGAAAGTGCACTCCAAGATAGAGGCGTGAGAAGCCAATGAGAAATGTCAGTACCAGGGCTGTGACCCATGCCCAGCGTTTGCTCACTCCTGCTGCCATGATGCCCCACAACGCTGCGGCATTCTGCGCGTGGCCCGACGGAATGCCAAATGAACTCTCCACTGAAATAGGCTCGACATGCGCGCTGACCCAGTAAGGCCGCGGCGCGGCAAATAGCAGCTTGACCATGGAATTCAGGAAGTTACTTGTTGCCAGTATGAGGGCAACCCGCAGCCCCAATCCTGCATCCACACTCCAGTAAAGCAAGGGCAAAACAAGGAAAAAGAAATTCTCATTACCCAAAAAGGTGAAAAATTCCATAGGCCATTGGAGCCAGCTGCCGAGCGATTGAATGGTGATGATCCAGTCGATTCCATTTTCAATGAGGATATCCATGCCAGTCTCCTTTGAATCTGTAACATATGACAAATCTACCGCTTATCTCATAAATTCCTAAGCTTTTCTGAACAATTTGTAAGCTAAAATCAGATCTCATCCGGTTACGCATGTCTGACAGGCTTGCGGCACGTCGTTAGAGTTTATAGAAACTCATAAAAATGTTTTGACAGGCTTTGTCACCCCTGTTACAAAAACCCCTCTTCAGTATTTGACGACGGGCTTCCTTAATTGTACACTCAGGAAATGGAAAAGTTACATTCGCAATCCCGCTGGTGGGACTGGGCCGCCATTAGTTTGCACTTCATTCTGCTGCAGACAGTTGCATCGCGCCTCGTCGCTACCAGTTGGACTCCATTCCTTTATCTTATTCAGACATTTACATATATCGGCTTTGTAGTCGGCACTGCGCTGGGCTACAGCAACTTCCAACGGCGCACCGTGCGATGGCTGAGCTTCTTCTACATGTTGATCATGCTGCCGCTGCAATGGACACTGGTCATTGACCAGCACGCGTCCTTGGAGGAACAAATTGCCAGCGTTGCTGGTCGTTTGTTTTTCTCCACAGCTGATTTCTTTGCACGCCAGCCTGTGGAAGACCCGCTCTTCTTTGTGGCGTTGATGTCCATTGCATTTTGGATCATTGGTTCATGGGCGGGTTTCATGCTTGTACGCCACCAGAACTATCTGGGCGCAGTTCTCCCGGCTGCGATCGGTTTGATCATAATTCAGAATTATGACAGTGCCGCTGCGGGCCGCCTCTGGTTTCTGGCATTCTTTGCCTTCATCGCACTGTTGTTGCTGGGACGCTTGCAGTTTTTGCAGAATAAAAGGTCCTGGCGGGAACGGCGCATTTTTGTTTCCCCCGATAACAGTGTTGATCTGACGAGCAGCATGGCGGTTGCAGCCGGACTGATCATCATCGTGGCATGGACCGTACCGGCGTCGCTTTCCAGCATGAGCTCTGCGGTAAAGACCTGGAATCGCATCACCCAACCCTGGCATGAGTTCACAGAGAGCATGGAAAACGCCGTCAGCGCGCTTGAATCGCCAAGCGGCGGGAAGCGGGGCGAATTCTTCGGCTCTGAGCTCGCGCTGGGGCGCGGCTTCCCCCTCTCAGACCTCGTAATGTTCGAGGTGGAAGCCCCAGACATCCCCACTGATGAAAAACCGCCGCGCTATTACTGGCGCGGGCGTACTTACGATCGCTTTTTGAATGGACAGTGGTACACAAGCGGCACCGTACGCGAAGAGTACTCTCCGGCTGTTACAAATCCCTTCAGGGTGGATACGCAGGAGAAGAATCCTGCACATTTCCTCTTTAAAACCGGCGACACCACTTTCTCATTGCTCTACTCCCCGGCACAGCCCATCTGGGTCAGCCGCCCCGGCGTCACATTCGCAGCACCTGCAGACGAGGGGAAGGACATCATCGCCTGGCACGCCTATCCCGCCTTGAGAGGTGGAGAAACCTACCAATTGGATGCAGTTCTAAGCAATCCAAATCGACAGCAATTACGGGAAGCCGGCACAGATTATCCTGAATGGGTCACTCAGAAGTACCTGCAATTGCCGAAAGACTTCTCACCGCGTATCCAGGAATTTGCAGCCGCCATCACCGCAGGTGCCACCACACCGTTCGAGAAAGCAACTTTAATCAATCAATATCTACGGGAAAATATCACGTATGCAGAGACCATTCCCGAGGTACCCCGTAATCAGGACGCGCTTGAGTGGATATTATTTGAATACAAGCAAGCCTATTGCGTTTACTATGCATCCTCAGAGATCCTTATGCTGCGCTCCCTTGGCGTTCCTGCCCGCATGGCTGTTGGCTTTGCACAGGGCGAACGCGACGGAAACAACTTTGTGATCCGACGGTTCCATTCCCACGCATGGCCCGAGATTTATTTCCCCGGCATTGGCTGGGTAGAGTTCGAGCCAACCGGCAATCAACCTTCTCTCAATCGGCCGCTTCCGCCACGGGATCCCACCAACGAAAATTCAAATCCCCTTACTGACCTGAGGATAGAGGACAGTCTCGACTTTGGCGGCAGGGAACAACTTCTGGAAGAGGGGCTTGACCCTACCCTTCAACCTGATGCAACGTTCAGCCCGGCTCTCTACCTGCTTCCGGTATTGGCAATCCTCGCGGCACTGACAATTTTCGTCAGCCGCCGCTATGCACTCCCGGCACGCGTTCCCATCTTTCTACGCACAACCATCGAACGCACTGGCATTGATGTGCCTGCCTGGGTGATCCGCTGGGAAAAGTGGGTAAAGCTCTCGCCCATTGAAAGAGCATTCGAAAGTGTCAACTTCGCGTTGCGGCAACTGGATCAAGCGGTTCCGGTCCACATCACACCGATTGAACGCGCCGAAAAACTGACCCGCATCCTGCCTGCGAAAGCAGATGAAATCAAAGTCCTTCTGGACGAACATCAGACATCCCTTTATACTTCCAGAATTGCAGACGTCACACATGCCCGCCAAGCCGCGTTCAATTTACGTATGCAGGTTATCGTCGAACGGATTCGCTACCTGTTTCTGGGTAAGCCCATACGCTAAGTCTGCCAAATTATAGGTAGCGGATCCGGAGAGCGCGAAGGAAACTTTATGGAAACCGCCAAGCACAAGACTATCTCGATCAACGATCAAGTGATCGCTGTTACCCAGCAGGCTGCCAAGCTGCGAAACTCGCTAGACTCCGGGCATACGCCGGAAGTCATAGAGGGATTAAAAAATCTCGAAAACTCCCTGGAACGAATCAGCGAAACTGTTATTCCATTTGCACAACAGTTTAGCCACCTGCAGGCTCTGGCAGGGATTGGACAGGTAGTCAACTCCACGCTTGAGGTGGATGAAGTTCTGCAGATCGTGATGGATACGATTATTCGCCTGATGGGGGCTGAACGCGGCTTCCTCATGTTACGCGACGAACGCGGCGAAATGATCTCTCGCATCGCGCGCAACTGGGAACAGGAATCCATCAATCAAAACGAGTTTGCCATTAGCCGCACCGTGGTCCAACGCGTGATCGATGGAAAGGAAGCTGTCGTCACCACCAACGCGCGTGAAGACCCGCGCTTCGATGGACAGGCAAGCATCATCGCTTTTAATTTACGTTCGATCCTGTGCGTCCCGCTAACCGTCAAATCGGAACTGATCGGCGTCATTTATGCCGATAACCGCATTCGAACGGGCATTTTTTCTGAATCAGACCGTGATTTGCTGCTGGCGTTCGCCAATCAAGCTGCAGTTGCCATTGAGAACGCACGCTTGTTTTCTT
>DATKED010000237.1:0-16111 GCA_035512375.1 Anaerolineales bacterium | reverse complement strand
GTATCCGGTACGTGAAGGAGATGAACTTCGACAAATCGCATTTCAACGGCGAGAACAGGTGGATTATGGTCCTCCCATCGGTAAGGTATATATCCATTCGCCAGAGGATCTAATTTTATACAAGCTCATGTACTTTGGGTTAAGCCAGCAATCGAAACATTCCCGAGACATCGCAGCCATTCTCAAATCAAAGAAAAACGAGCTGGATATGAACTATATTGAGCAGTGGGCAGCTCGATTAGGATTGAGTTCGCTATGGAAGGAAATGCTTGACAACGTTGCTTGAAGCCCAGTAATATGTGGGAGTGTCTAATAAAGTGGGCTAACGAAGTCGATTAGGTGCGCCACATAATTTGGAAAACGTTGCTTGTGAAGTTGCCGGCTGTTGAAACAATAGACAGATACGCGTAGAGCACATTCCAATGCATACGGACAACGAGAAAAACAACGTGATTTACGGGCCAGACGTGCCAAGTAGTGACGCAGTTCAGCATTATCTGCTTCTACCGAATAGGTCTCTGCCTTACCTTTTGAAATTTCGTATCGACCAAAGTGATACCAAAGCCATTGATAGGCATCAAAGCCATCACTGTAATACCATTTGGCTTTTGGGGCTTGATCCACGGTTAAAATGTAGATTCTGTTTTTTTATCACCAATAAAAGTGAACAATTCGTCCATTTCTGCTTCTTTTACTTCGTTTGGCATGGGTGCGCTTGGCAAGGCTTCTGCAACATCGGTTACCCAATACGCAATCGTCTGAGGCGCCACTTTTAGATGTCGAGCAATGCGCCGCAGATTGCTGCCATCCACGTACATTTCCATCGCCCGCTGGTGCATGCTCTTCGGGTAGCCTTGTGCCTTGGGTTCAGGAGTGTACTTGCGCTCGCAGTGCATACATCGATACTTTTGAGAGCCCGCTTTCGTTTTCCCCGCTTTATTTTGGCGGGTGGTTTCTTGACCGTAGGTACAGCTTTTCATAGCCCTATTTTAGCCCATCCTTTTGGACACTCCCTCCAATCTCTCCGCGCTCACAAATGAACGCCCATTGTTTGTGGCGTTTTTTTGTTTTGGCTCAGGGCCCTCGCAGGGAGGATGATAGTGGAAGTCTAGAGAAACCATTTGATTGTTAAGGTTCAAGGATTTCAACAAGCCACTTTGTGAGCGAACATCTTGTGATAGATGCGTTATACCGTTTGGTGGGATCAAAATCTATACGTTTTTACTTGAATCTTCTTAAGTTCCTCTTGAATCATGGAAAATCTTTTCTCTCTATCTAAGAATGAACTGCAAACTTGCCGCGTCGATTCGGAAAGCTTCTGAGCGTTGGACCATACCTATATCTAGCGTTTTTTGGATAGTGGCCTGGTTGCTAGCCTGGTGGCTGATCATTCCTTCTCTGCGCTGGCCATTTGCGGATCGGAATTCCGCTTACTCAGCCATTGTGATGTATGTGGGGAATATTTTTTCTTGAGTATTACCCTGTTCTCCTGACACCTCGTTTAGGAAGCATAGTCATTCTATTGGCGCTTATATCCTTTGCGATGATTGCAGTGCGGAAATCCAAGAAAAAAGCCTGCCGCCAAACAAAGGTAGGACGTCACTAAAGGGTGGAACTGGATAAAGACAGAAGAAGGAGACATACAAAGTGTCTCTTTCTTGGGTTAAAGGGTTGAAAAAAGTTGAGCTGAAGAGCAAACTTGTAGGTGCTGAAACCAGAAAGGATACCGATGAGCTCAACTCAGCTATTTTGCCCGAATATTGAATGCCCCGCAAGAGGACAAGTTGGAAAAAATAATATTGGTGTACATGACCAAAAGAAGAAACGCTATATCTGCCATGTTTGTGAAGGCACGTTTAGCGCCAGCAAAGGGACGCTGTTCTATCGCTTGAGAACGGAAGCGAAGACGGTATTGCTGGTGATTGCCCTGCTGGTATATGGATGTCCAGTTCAGGCAATTGTGCAAGCTTTTGGGATCGATGAGAGGACAGTGCGGAATTGGTGGCAGCGGGCAGGGTTACATTGCCAGACATTTCATGAACGCCTGCTGGATCAAAATAAGCTGGAGTTGGGACAAGTTCAAGCGGATGAGATCAAAGCCAGGACACAAAAGGGTGCCATCTGGATGGTCATGGCGATGATGGTATCCACTCGTTTGTGGCTGGGTGGGGCAGTCAGTCCAACTCGAGATACGAGCCTGCTGCAACAGATGGCTGAACAGGTTCGTAGGATCGCGCTTTGCCGTCCGTTATTGATCGCAGTCGACGGGCTGAGTACCTATCTGTCGGTGTTTCGGGACGCCTTTCGAACTGGCATTCCACGCGCTAAAGGTCAGACAGGTCGCATGACCTTGGTGGAATGGCCCAATATCGCGATCGTTCAGGTCATCAAATCCAAACCGGCTGGCGTTTTGAATATCAAGCGGGTGATCGTTCAGGGTCAACAAACCATGATCGAACAAATCATTCGAACTACCCAGGGCAAAGGGATGATCAATACTGCCTATATTGAACGCCTCAATGCCACCTTCCGTCAGCGTCTGGCTTGTTTATTTCGTCGGACACGCTATCTTGCTCGTCATCAGACCACGTTGCTAACCAGCATGTATATCCTGGGCTGTGTCTATAACTTTTGCGATTTTCACAAAAGTCTGCGTTTGCGTCTCTCTGTCGCTTGGAATGGTTTTCGCTGGGTTCAACGCACTCCCGCTTTGGCCGCTCATCTGACCGATCACCGCTGGTCGTTGGACGAATTATTCACTACAAAAACACCGCCGCCACCCTGGATCAAAAAACAGGGTCGCGGCAGGCTTCCTAATCGTTTACTTCTTCGCAGGGCTCGTTATCTGGTATGACCACTCTTTACTGCGGTCTTACCCAAACAAACATATCGAAATAAAAATCAGTTCCGAAAATTTTAAGCCAAGCGCCAGATTTGTCTTTGAACATGCGTGCTATAATCCCTCCAGCCCATGTCCTTCGCACATCTTCACGTTCACACGGAATACTCCATGCTCGATGGCTTCTCGAACATTAAGAAGCTGATCAAGCGCGTGAAGGAACTGGAGATGCCTGCCGTGGCGATCACTGACCACGGCACGATGTTTGGGGTGATCGATTTTTATCACGCGGCAAAAAATGCTGGGGTCAAACCGATTATCGGAGTGGAAGCGTACATGGCGGCGCGCAGGATGACGGACCGCGACCCCAAGCTCGACCGCTCGTCCTATCACCTGCTTTTGCTGGCTGAAAATGAAACGGGCTACAAGAACCTGCTCAAGATTTCGTCCGCTGCACAGTTGGATGGTTTTTACTACTATCCTCGAATCGATCATGACTTTTTAGCAGCTCACTCGGAGGGGATTATTTGCACTTCTGGATGTATGTCTGCGGAAATCCCGCGAGCCTTGCTGAACGATAATCCCGAAGAAGCTGTACGGCGCATGAACTGGTATTATGATGTTTTCGGTTCCGACCGTTTTTTTGTCGAGCTGCAGCAGCATAACATCAAAGAAATCACTGATTTGAACCGTAAGCTGGTGGAGATGGGAGCGCGTTACTCTGCGAAGTATGTCGCGACGAATGATGTACATTACATCGATCAGGAGGATTCGCGCTTGCAGGATATTCTGCTGGCTGTTCAGACCAATACGTTGCTCACCGACCCTGACCGCATGCGCATGACCGATGACTCATATTACCTGCGGACCCCACAGGAGATGAGTCAACTCTTTATGGAAGTGCCCGAGGCGTTGAGCAACACCCTGCTTATTGCAGAACGCTGTAATGTGGACCTGGACCGCAAGGGCTATCACCTGCCTGACTTCCCTGTCCCGGAGGGATTCACGGCTGAGACGTACCTTCGTCATCTGTGCGAAGAAGGGGCAAGGAAACGCTATGGGGACCGCTGGACCAGCCGCGAGGTGCAGGAGAGAATCGATTATGAGCTGGGGGTCATCAACAAGATGGGCTTCGCCGCGTATTTCCTGATCGTATGGGATCTATGTCGTCATGCGCGCGAGCATAATATTTGGTACAACGCACGCGGTTCTGCCGCGGGGTCCATTGTCGCGTACGTACTTGCCATTGCACTGGTTGACCCACTGCACCACAACCTTTTGTTCGAGCGCTTCCTGAACCCCGGCCGTATCTCGATGCCTGATATTGACCTCGACTTCCGTGACGACCGCCGCGCCGAAATGCTTGAATACTGCACTCGCAAATACGGGTATGACAAGGTCGCGCAAATCATCACATTCGGCACGATGGGAACCAAAGCCGCATTGCGTGATGTGGCGCGTGTGAACGATATTCCGTTGCCGGAAGTGGACCGCGTTGCAAAGCTTGTGCCGTTCGTCTCGGGCAGGCAGACCACCATGCAAGATGCCATGGCTGTTCCTGAATTCAAGGAGATTTATGACTCGCAGCCGCATTTGCGAGAGTTGATCGATACCGCTGCAAAAATGGAGGGTACGGTCCGCAACGCCGGGACTCATGCTGCGGGCGTTGTGATTTCTGATCGACCGATTGTGGAGTATCTGCCGCTGCACCGCCCCACATCGAATTCAGAAGAAACCCCCATCAAGACCGTCACGCAGTTTGAAATGGGTATTCTTGATACGCTTGGAATGCTTAAGGTGGATTTTCTGGGTCTCATCACATTGAGTGTGATGGCAAAAGCCTGCGAGATGATCGAAAAGCGGCATGGCATCAAACTTGATTTGGATAATATTCCACTGGATGATCCTCGGTCATTTGAGTTGATGGGGAGTGGGCATACTGCCGGGATCTTCCAGGTGGAAGGCACGGGTATGACGCGTTACCTCGTGCAGATGAAACCGAAGACGCTGGATAACATCATTGCCATGGTCGCGTTGTATCGTCCAGGACCCATGGCGTTCATTCCCGACTACATCGCGCGCATGCACGGCGAAGCGGAAGTGGAATACCGTCATCCTGCTTTGGAGCCGATTTTTCAGGATACCTTTGGTATTCCTGTGTACCAGGAACAACTGATGCGTGCCGCGGTGGAACTTGCCGGGTACTCACCTTCTGAGTCAGACGAACTGCGCAAAGCCATCTCGAAGAAGAAAAAGGAAGAGATCGAGAAGCATCGGGCTAAGTTTGTGGCAGGCGCAGTGAAAAATGGAATGGCCAAGGAGATTGCCGAAGCCATTTACAGCGACTGGGAGGAATTTGCACGCTACGGCTTCAATAAGAGTCACGCGGCAGATTACGGCGTGATTTCGGTTCAAACTGCGTATTTGAAGGCGCACTATCCTGCTGAATACATGGCGGCATTGCTTTCTGCCAACGCAGGTGATACTGCAAAGGTAGCCTGGTATGTTGCCGAATCGCGCAGCATGGGCGTGCCTGTGCTTGCCCCGGAAATCAACGCTTCAGATTGGGATTTTGCGATCGAAGACGCCGAAGAGGCGGATGGCAAGCCTAACATCCGTTTTGGAGCCGGGGCAATTAAGAATGTTGGTCAGGCTGCAGTCGAATTGATCTTCCAGGAACGCGACGGGAATGGCAGGTTCAAAAACTTGAATGAATTCGCCCGCCGCGTGGACCTTCGTGCGGTGGGCAAGCGCGCTCTCGAATGTCTCATCAAGGTCGGCGCAATGGACGCGTTTGGGAATCGGGCTGCGCTGCTTGCATCGCTTGACCGTATCACGTCCATCAGCAGTCATCACTTCCGCGCGGCGGAAGCTGGGCAGATGTCCCTCTTCGGCGAAATCACCGGCGTTCTCGAAGACATCCAGCTTCCCGACGTCAGTAATGTGGATAAACGTGAGATGCTGAACTGGGAACGGGAACTCATCGGTCTTTATATCTCTGACCATCCACTCACGCCCTATCAGCAAACGTTCGCGCAAATTGTCAGTTACTTCTCGGGTCAGCTGAATGAGGCGCAGCATGAAGAGAAGGTTCGTGTGGCGGGGCTTGTTACAGCAGTGCGCCCTTATATGACCAAGACCAACAAACCGATGGGCTTTGTCACGTTAGAAGATATTCAGGGCAACATCGAGCTTGTGCTTTTCCCGAGGACCTGGCAGAAAACGCACGAGCAACTCAAGGTCGGTCAGATCATTATCGTCGAAGGCAAAGCAGACACTGGCAGCACGCCGCCAAAAATCTTAGTGGATGAAATTCGGACGGAGATCAAAATACTTGAGCCACTGGACGCTTCAGCTTCGCTTCTCCATTCGGTTAATCCGAAATCTGATCCCGTTGCCCCTGTGACTCAACAGCCTGGGCAGAACCAACCCATGCAAAAAAAGATCCCTGTGAAACCGAGTATCCCTCCGCCCATGCGCCAGGTTGCAGAGAAGAGTGTTCCCGCCTATGTAGCTGATTCCGAATTCGGCGATATGCCTCCTCCACCTGATAACTTCCCCGATGACTGGGATAATGAATGGCAGCCGTCGTTTGAAAATGCAGAGATTGCGGCGCGCCCTGAGCCCCGGGTCGTAAATCAACCTGTCAGCGAGGCGCATCTACAAACGGAACCCGTTAAGGTGGAGACTAAGCACAAGGAGCCGAAACAGACTGAGGCTGCGCGTGAGGCGATCGTAGTTCAGCCAATAGAGTCTGTTCAGGTTCAGCCTGCTGACATATTGCCGTCGCTGTATATTCCGCTTGCCCAGGAGGAAAAGGACAAGGAGCATCCCCCGCAACAGATCACAGTGATGCTACGCTCAACGGGCGACAGGGACCGGGACAAGCGCCGCATCAAGACGATCTACGGCACGCTGATCTCGTTCCATGGGCGTGACCGGTTCAGTTTTCAAATTTTCGAAAATGGCAAAGGGCACCTGATCGATTTCCCCAACGATACGACGCGTGTATGCGTCGAAGTGCTTGACCGCTTGAAGAAGTTGATGGGGGAGGAGAGCTGGCGCGTGGAAGAGATTACGTTACAGTAACTTTGACCGCATTACACCGTTCACAATCGGGCTGCTCGCAAAGCAAGGCGTGCGGATTTTTTTTTATCAATCCCTGTACCACTTCCAATAACCTTTTTAATGGCACAGCCTGAATAAATCCCCCACCCATGTTTATACGGCGGGTGTCGAATTGAATATGTTCCTCAACAGCTTGAAAGCCCATTGAGTCCCCCGGGTAATTTGGACATTCCACGACCCGGTCCTCCACCAGCGCCCAGCGGATGAACTGTTTTCGCCCTGCGAGTTTTTCTGCATAATGAATGCTCGTATTGACGGTGTGGTCAACACTGATAAGTATCACCCAGCCATCCTGCTCTGCCAGAGCGCCGATGGGAGCCAACGGTTCGTAAAGGGTTTGCGTGAACAAAGTAAGGTCCGCGTTGATGCCTGCAAACGAAAGGATGGGGTGCGCCGTCCGGGTCGCAGAAGGATGATTGCGCAGCGTTTCAGGGAGGATTCCCATCATCGGGTCGGCGCGCATGGCAGGGTGAAACGGAACAGCCATCTTGTTTTTATAAATCCCATTGCCATAAATGATGCCATTGTTCGGCGGACCAACATCGGGAATGATCTTGGTTTTATAAGTGTGTGTTGGCATGATGACGCTGGCAAAGGAAGTCCGAATGGCATCCAGGACTGTCTCTGCGCCACCTTCGATATAACCAAACGGTCTTAATGACGCATGCGCGATCACCGGTTTATCTTGAAGAGAGAGCGCTTGAAATGCTGATAGCATTTCAGCATAACCTGTCATCCTATTTGCCCTTCCATTCGGGCTTGCGCTTTTCAATAAATGCCTGCATACCTTCCTTTTGATCTTCGCTGGCAAATAAATTGTAGAATTCCTGCTTCTCTGCGGCGAGTCCGTCGGAAAGAGTCCGCTCGAAGGTTTGGTTGATCATTTTTTTAGCAGCCTGTATGGCTACGGGGGCGCGTGAAGCGATCTCTTCTGCGAGTTTCAGCGCTTCGTCCAAATATCTCTCCACCGGGACGACACGATTTACCATTCCAAATTGATAAGCTTCCTGCGCAGTGAGCCTGCGGTCGTTGAGGATCATTTCCATGGCGATGGCTTTACCCACCGCGCGGGTGAGTCGCTGCGTACCGCCCGCGCCAGGAATAACACCGATGTTGATCTCCGGCTGACCGAATTTCGCTGACTCTGAAGCAACTATCATATCGCAAGAGAGAGCGACCTCACATCCGCCGCCCAATGCCCAGCCTGAAACCGCGGCAATGACGGGTTTCCTGATGGTACGGAGTCTGCCAAAAACCGCCACATGGTCGCGATCCATCATTTGCTTAATGGATTTATCCGCCATCTCCTTAATATCTGCACCTGCAGCAAATGCCTTTTCATTCCCGGTGATGACCATTGCGCCAATGACATCGTTTTTATCGAACACTTCGAGCACGTCCATTAATTCGCGCATCAGTTGATTGTTAAGGGCGTTCATCGCCTGTGGGCGATTCAGTGTGATCAGTCCAACCCGCCCGCGTGTTTCGGTCAGGACCATTTCGTAGGGCATAATTTCTCCTCATTTGCAGGATTGGTTCGTCGCCTCACTCCTTGCAATGATGTACAAGAGTATTCTACACGAGAACAGAAATTATGCTACTATTGCACGAACCGCCCCCTTGAGGAGTTTAAAATGACAACCGCCGCAAATCTTGTTATTGCAGTGATCGCAATTCTGCATCTCGGCTTTCTGGTATTGGAGATGTTTTTGTGGAATCATCCTTTTGGTCGAAAAAGATTCAATATGACGCCCGAATATTCACAAGCCTCTGCATCGCTTGCGGCAAACCAGGGCCTCTATAACGGATTTCTCGCAGCGGGCCTGATCTGGGGGCTTATCTCGGGTGAGTTTTCAGTGAAGTTGTTCTTCCTGATCTGTGTCCTTATCGCGGGGATCTTTGGCGGCATGACGGCGAAGCGCTCCATCCTTTATATACAGGCGTTGCCTGCCCTGCTAGGCTTGATCTTGCTTTACCTCTCCATTTGACAGATTCTTAGTATGAACAAACCACGTCTGATTAACCTGGCTGCGCTGGCTGGCATGAGCGGTCCCATTCTGTTCGCTGTCATTTTAACGGGATTAACCATTGCCCAAGCCGATTTCATGCGCTCCCTCGGATGGAATGCGCTTGGACCGGTGATCGATTGGCCGAGTGGTCTTGCACTGGGTCCGTATGGCTGGCTGATGACAGTCACCTTCTTCTGCTGTGGGGCAATGATGGCATTTTTTGCTTATGGACTAAAGCTTGCGTTTAACGAAAAGTTTGCCACGACCCTGTTGATGATCGCAGGCTTTGCCATGATGGGACTGATTTTCACTACCGATCCCACACTTACCTCGACCTCGCGTACCTGGCACGGCTTATTACACGATTCATTCTTTGCATTGCTTGGTCTCACTCTCATGCCAGGTATGTTACTTCTGGGGCGTGTTCTTAAGCAGGATGAGCGGTGGAAGAATCTGTCCATTTATACATGGGGCACGCTCGCGCTGGTTTTTCCCACATTCTGGCTGAAAGGCGCGGCGTTCTATGTATTTTTATTGGCAATCCTGATGTGGAGCGTGGTCATTGCGCTGCGTTTGCGGTCCATGCAGTAAATTGACTTATAAGGGGTGGTGATTTCAGACCCTGGTTTCCCGTCTTTTGCTGCTGCATCTATTTCTCTGACGGTGTTCAGATCAGCGGGGTTTCTTGATCAAACAGTCCAGTTAAGTCACTCGTACTTTTCAGGATAAGATCGGCCCCCAACTCTCTCAGCTCCTCTTCCTCACCGAAGCCGCATAAAACCCCGAGTGTTTGTGCGCCGGCGGCTTTCCCGGCACGCATATCCACGGTGGTGTCGCCGATCATCAAACATTCACGAGGCTCAACTCCCATCGTTTGTGCCGCGAGCAGGATCGGGTCCGGATAGGGTTTGGTGTGTGTTGCGGAGAGACCGGTGACGATGATGTCGAAGTGTTTACACAGATCGAACTGAGTCAGGAAACGCATTGTGCTTTTTTCATCCCGAGCGCTGACAACCGCCATTGGGTAGCGTCCCTGCATGCGCATGAGCATTTCCTCCACCCCTGGCACAATCAGGTATTTTTTCAGCGGGCTTGTGCGGTGGCGGTTCAGCCAGTCGATAACTGCCATCATTTCATCGTCAATCCCAATCCTGTCGGCAAAACCCAAAAGGGCGTTGCCGGGCGATTCGATCCACATCACCAGCCGCCGGGCGGTATGAACCGGGTCGGGGAATAAAAAACGCGGCAGAAAGTCAGCAATCTTCTGCGCGTAATAATCGTCGGTATCGCTTAATGTTCCATCCACATCAAAACACAGGGCCTTTATGCGAGGAATATCGAGGGTCATGCGCGCAATTTTACCGTAATTGATTGTGCTATACTTTGCCTGTTGACATGTGATATTAAAGACATTCAAAAAATGCGCCTTACATGTTGACTGCAAAATTTGAGCCCGGTTGGATGTTATGTCACTATCGCAAGAACAAGATCGAACGAAAGCCCTGCTTGAACTTCTCTACAATGTCAGCCGCGAAGTGGCGACCGCGCTTGACCTGCGCACCGTGCTTCAACGCGTGTTATATGAAACGATGCAAAATGTGGGCGGTGAGCGTTGCAGTATTGTCGTGTTGGATGATGCCGGCAAGGCAGTGGATGCAACCATCGTTTACGGACAAGAGGTCCATGAACATACGACACAGCAACTACGCGATACGATGGAGCGTGGGCTTGCCGGGTGGGTCATTCGTAATCACAAAGCCGCGCTGATTCTCGATACCAGCAAGGATGAACGTTGGTTAATGCGCCCTGACGATGCCATGGATAAATCGGGGATCAAATCTGCGATCTGTGTTCCCTTGCTGGCGCGTGAGAAATTGGTTGGAGTCCTTACGCTTGTTCACCCGGCACCGAATGCCTTTTCAGAAGAACAGCTTGATCTGATGCAAGCCATCGCAGACCAGGCGGGCATTGCCGTGTTGAACGCGCGTCTGTATACCGAGAGTCAACGTCAGGCGCGCGTGATGACCGCACTGGCGGAGGGCGCGGCTGCAATGAATGCCTCATTGCGCATAGAGGATGTCTACCAGCGTATTTTGATCCAAACGATGCAGGCTTTGCAGGTCGAAACTGTTGCTGTAGGTATGTTGGATGGCGATCAGATTGTGTATCGCGCTGCAGCGGGACAGAGTGCAGGAAATATCCTTGGACGAAAGATTGCGCTGGGTGAAGGGATCGCTGGTTCGGCAGCACTCGAGGGACACGGTGTGGTAGTGCCGGACGTCAGCCAGGATAAAAAATATGGTGAGTCGGATAAGTTCGGGGGAGTGGAGATGCGGGCAGTGGTCGTTGCGCCAATCCAATCTCAGGGACGCGTGATCGGCGTGATCGAAGCGATCAATCCCATTGCGAAGTCCTTCGATCCTGACGCGTTGCTGGTCATGACCGGGATCGGCGGACTGGCAGGTACAACGATCCAGAACGCACAGTTGTTCGAGCGTTTGCAGGCTGCGCATCAACGGTATCGTGAACTGTTCGAGGATAGCATTGAACCCATGTTGATCACGGATTGGGAGGGGCGCATCCTTGAAGTCAACCGGCAGGCAATTTTGCTCAGCGGCTATACCAGTGAGAAGCTGCACGCGCTGGCGATCGATCAACTGCATGAGGTGAATTGGAATCGAACCGGCATTGAGTTCGAAACACTGCGCGAAAATCGAACGTGTTCCTATGAATCATCCCTGCATCGAGAGGACGAATCACATACGCCCATCGAGGTTCATGCACGCCGCGTGGAGTTTGATGAAAATGATGCAATCCAGTGGATACTGCGCGATATTACTGAACGCAAAGAGCTTGATAGTCTGCGCGAAGATCTGACGGCGATGATCTATCATGACCTGCGCTCTCCACTGGCAAATATTGTTTCGAGTCTGGATGTGTTGTTCAGCATGGTTCCGGAAGATGACAAGGAAACGGTTCAGACCATCCTGAAAATTGCTGAGAACTCAACTGACCGCATCCAACGCCTTGTCAGTTCCCTGCTCGATGTCAACCGGCTTGAATCTGGGCAGCCTGTGGCAGACCAGAAGGTCGTTGATCCAATTAGGCTGATAGAGCAAGCCGTTCTAGATGTGGAGCCGGTTGCGAGGGGACGCCGGCAAACGGTCTCTGCGCGATTGCCAGAGAAGCTTCCGCCGATTTGGGTGGATGAAGATATGGCGCGGCGTGTGCTGATTAACCTGATGGAGAACTCGGTCAAGTTCACACCGACGGATGGACAGCTTGAAGTCGGCGCACGGCATGAAGAGGATTGGGTTCATATCTGGGTGAAGGACAATGGACCCGGAGTTCCAGGTGCCGAGCAGGAGAGAATTTTTGACAAGTTCACGCGTCTGCGCGGCAGCAACAAAACAGGTGGATTGGGGATCGGTTTGGCATTTTGTCGTCTTGCTGTGTTAGGTCATGGCGGGAAGATCTGGGTTGAGAGCGAGCCCGGGAAAGGCTCGGTCTTCCATTTTACGTTCCCGGTGGCAACAGAAGAGCAGTTGGCAGGCAGGTCA
The DNA here is from genome assembly GCA_035512375.1 of Anaerolineales bacterium. GTDB lineage: Bacteria > Chloroflexota > Anaerolineae > Anaerolineales > Villigracilaceae > Defluviilinea. The sequence continues at coordinate 3,575 of DATKED010000237.1, read as the reverse complement.
GAATAATCAACGAACGATATTCCTTCGAAATGTAAGAGCAAACAGGAGCACTGATCGATGGATTTAATTGCAAACAATGTGTATATCGAAGACAAATATGTGGGCGTGACAGTGGCTGTGATCACCCAGCCGCGCGGGTTGATCCAGGTGGATGCGCCGCCCTCGCCGGAAGATGGGCGCACATGGCGTGCCTCGTTGATGGGAATGGGCAATGGACCTGAACGCGTGCTCATTAACCTGGATGCACATCCTGACCGTACTCTGGGAGTCCGTGCCATGGATTGCACGGTTATTGCGCATGAGAAAACCTCCCTGGCGTTTCGGAATCGCCCAAACACATTCAAAGCGCAGGGGGATGAAACCGGTGCCAACTGGGAAGCCATCCCTGGCTTGGGAAGCGTCCGCTGGGCGCCGCCGGAAATCTCTTTTGTGGATAAGATGACACTGCATTGGGGCGAATCGCCGATTCGGCTCGAGAGTCATCCCGGCCCCTCCTCGGGCGCGATCTGGGTCATTCTGCCGGCGGAAAAGGTTGTCTTCGTGGGCGATGCAGTGACAAAGTCTCAGCCGCCCTTCCTTGCACATGCCAGCCTGCCCGAATGGATCGAGACATTAAAGAGACTACAGGAGCCTGAATACAAAGGTTTCACCGTTGTCAGCGGACGAGGCGGCGTTGTCACTCCACAAGTGGTTCGGAATCAAACCGATGTTCTTAAGCGTATCAATGATAAGGTGGAAAAGCTGGGGAGCAAAAAATCGCCCGCGGCTGCCATTGACAAACTCGCAGATCAAATCCTTAAAGACTTCAAGGTTCCCGCCGCGCGTCAGAAACAATACTCTCATCGCCTGCGTTATGGGTTAAATCACTATTTCGCACGTCACTTCCATACACCTTCACGGTATGTGCTGGACGAGCAATGACAGCCGAGCCTCTGTTTGAAGTCACGCGTGGAGATCTTGTGGAATCGGTTCACCATGGTTCCATCGCAGTCGTGGATTCAAATGGCAGGCTGATCTCAGCGTACGGCGACCCGAAAGCGGTCGCCTTTTTGCGCTCCAGCGCAAAACCATTTCAGGCGATCCCATTTGTTGAACAGGGTGGTGTGGAATTCTTTGGATTCACACCGTGTGAACTTTCCATCTCATGCGCTTCCCATGAGGGCAGTGACGCGCATGTTCAAACTGTCGCAGGGATCCAAAACAAGATCGGCGTGGAGGAAAGTTCTCTGCAGTGCGGCATTCACATGCCGGGGGATGTGGCCGCGTTCAAGTCGCTGATCGTCAGCGATAAACAGCCATCTCCGAACCAAAATAATTGCTCCGGCAAACATAGTGCAATGCTCGCATTTGCGAAGATGCGAGATCTCCCGCTAGAGAGTTATCTCGATCTCAACCATCCGATCCAACAGGACATCCGCGCCTCTTTCGCCGAGATGTGCCTGCTTCCGATAAAAGAAGTTGTGCTTGGCACGGACGGTTGTTCCGCGCCCAACTTTGCGGTTCCGCTCTACAACGCGGCGCTTGCTATGGCGCGTCTTTGCGACCCGCGCGAACTTTCAAATGAACGTGCCTCTGCCTGTCGTAAGATTACATCCGCCATGACGACACACCCTGAAATGGTCAGTGCGTACGGTGAGTTCGATGAAAAATTGATGAGAGCCGGGGAGGGGAGAATCGTCTGCAAGCGGGGAGCGGAGGGTTATCAGATCATCGGTCTACTTCCCGGTGTTCTGAGCCCCGATTCCCCGGGTGTTGGGATCGCACTGAAAGTTTCCGATGGAGATCCATCCCGGACAGCTCTCGATCTTACTCACAGTACTCGCGTCCGCTCGGCGGTGACACTCGAGATCCTTCGTCGGCTTGGAGTGCTTTCCTCGAAACAGGAGCAGGCTTTGGCTTCGTTCGGACCCGTAAAGCCTGTCAAAAATCATCGTGGGATTGTCACCGGTCAGTCGCGCCCGGTGTTCGAGCTTAAAATTCATCCTTAATCCATCAGAGCTTCGAACATTCGATTGTTATCTGCCACCCGTTCTGCCAGCAGACGGGCAATCCATTCATGGAAAAGTGCTGCGATCTCGGGGTCTTTCTCGCGCATTTCTTTTAGCGCCTGCACAGACAGGCGATATACAACGCTGCGGCGTGATGCCACCACGGAAGCTGTTCGTACGCCTTCGAGGTAAATCCCCATCTCCCCAACGGTTGCACCGCCGCGAATACTGCGTACGCGCAGACGTTTTTGGTTTGGCAGTTCCAATTCCACCGAAACAAGGCCCGATTCTACAAAATACATATCCTGCGATGGTTCGTTCTGCCTCATCAGGTATTCTCCCGCGTCTACTTCCTGGCGTTCCAGATATTTCATCAAGCGGTCAATGCCTTGGATCCCCGGCAGAAGCCGTTTTAATTGTGATTCCACACGTTCGATGAAGCCGGTTAGGTCTGCCATGCCTTCATTTGCCAGTATTTTGTTCTCACACCACTCCACACCCTCATCCAGGGAAGGCATAACGATAAAACTGTCATCGGCTTTATCCATCAAACCGCCGCGCTCCAGCTGATGGATAATCTCCGGAGAGACTTCTGTCCATACCATGAGAATACTGCTTGTCTGGGTAAGCTGTTTCAGTCGTGTGATGCCGAACACGGCTGAAGAATCCAGACGGGGAACGCGATGAAAATCGATAATCAGGAATTTGAGAGGTTCCTGTGATGTGTCACTCAGCCGCAAACGTATCTTTTCCAGAATACTTTGAATGGTCCCGAAGAAGATATACCCTTGCAGACGTAAAATATAAATTTCAGAGCCCTTTTGATGGAGGATATCCCGATGCAATTTAGGGCGGTCCACTTTGCTGCGGTAGATGGATCCGTTTAATATCGTCTTAATGGCATTGATGCGGCTGTAGCTGATGACGAAAAGGATCGCCGCGATAAAAATCCCTGCAATGATTCCCTGTAAAAAGCCGACGGCTGCAATAATGATCAGAATGACCCAGACCAGCAAATAATCCAGCAATGGCAGGGAGCGGCGGGCATCAACCAGCCATTCCACTAAAAAAGCCAGTCCAAGATAAAAAAGCATTCCGCCCAAAACAAGCTTTGGAAAATAAGCGATCAGTGACGCACCGAAGAACAATGCCAGGCCGCACAGTAGTCCTGAGATAAGATTTACCAGCCGGCTTTTTGCACCCAGGCGGTGTGCCAGAGCGGACATGCCGAGTGCCTGATACCCAACCGGGCTGCCTCCCAATCCGCCTGCAAGATTCGCCCAGCCTGCTGTTTGTAACTCGCGGTTGAGATCAATGTCCTGTTTCACCGTTACTTCAAGAGCGCTGGCATTCAGCAAGAGTGAAATAATACTAAGTATCAAAATGGTGGCGATTTTATCGATGTTCTGGAAAATCACCTGCCAGTTTATAAGGGGAAGTGTCGAAGGGGTGAGAGGCTGATATAAACCACCCGACGGGAAAGGTCCCAATAACCATCCGCGTGCAGATGCTTCTGCTGTAGAGATGTCAGCGGTCACCAGATAGGCGTAAAACAGGAATGTAGACAGAACCACTGCACCTGGGGTA
>DATKED010000236.1:0-5457 GCA_035512375.1 Anaerolineales bacterium | reverse complement strand
ATTTTGAAGTTTCTGTTGACAATGCTGATCGACACATTACTGCCGCAGTCTCATATCCTGGCGACGTGTCCGATCTCTTATATTTTGTATCCTCATCTTTCTAACTCATGGTCGATCGATCGATTCGAGAATGGGCGCGGCACGTGAGAATCCGTTTCTTCATCCTGATGGGCGTTTCTGGATGCGGCAAGTCGAGTGTTGGCAAGGGGCTCGCAGAATATTTGGGATGGGATTTTTTCGATGCTGATGATTTTAATCCGCCTGAAAATGTTGTTAAAATGGCAAAGGGGATTCCGCTCGACGATTTAGACCGCGCTCCCTGGCTAGCTGCGTTGAAAGAGTTGATCTCATCCTCACTGAAAGCAAATACGCCAGGCGTGTTGGCGTGTTCCGCGCTCAAGGATCGTTATCGTCAGCAATTAATGGCCGGCAGCGATGGCGTGCAGCTCGTTTACCTCAAAGGCAGTTATGACCTGATCTGGTCGCGCCTGGAGCTGCGTACAGAGCATTATATGAAGCCGCACATGCTCAAGAGTCAGTTTGACACGCTCGAAGAACCGACAAATGCACTTACAATGGATATATCAATGTCGATTGATTACATTGTGCAAGCGATACTGCAACATATGGAGTAATGCAGGGAACAATGGAATTCTTGGTCTGGGCGTGATGGGGCGGAGTTTGGCATTGAACTTTGAACGTAACGGATATTCTGTGGGTTGAATGATATCTTCCGTGATGCGGTGCTGAAGAATCAATCTGCATGGCGTGAAGTGGTGAAAAAAGCAGTTGATTTCGGAATCCCCATGATGGCAACATCCGCTTCGCTAGCTTACTTCGTCGCCTATCGCTCGAAGCGATTGCCTGCGAATCTGATCCAGGCGCAGCGTGATTATTCTGGTGCACATACTTATCGGCGAGTGGACAAAAAAGGATTGTTTCACGAGAGGTGGGAATAGCATGAGGGTGGGTGGCGATTCGGCTGTTCGGACTATAGAATAAGCAACGAGGCTACTTGCTATCCTCAGATTTTCGCGGGATTTCTGTAATTACATAGTAATTCGGGGCACTTGTAACTAAATATTCTCAATGGCGTCTTGGGAATGTATACCTGCACTCATCATACTTGCATCCTAGGAAGTGCTGGTAATTCAACGTCATCTACTTCGCTATCAAATTACCGGCTTTGGGAGAATTACGATGCAATCCTATGCTATTTTGCTTTCAGACACAACCACGTTTTTGCTAAAGCGCTTGGGTGATGCAAAACGCATCTCATTCCAGGCAACACTCATGGGGGCATATCAAGTCTTTCTCAGGCGTTTGGAGCAACGATCCAGAGTTGTCGTCCTCATGCCCGGAGAGAATGGACATTCCAGAGAATGGACAATATCAGAGCCTGATTTTACGGCTGACGAGTCGTTCACCGAATATCTCCTTCATCTGGATCATTCACTTGGGCTTGGCAACCCCATAGCACTCGCCGACCAACCCTTATCTGATATTGGTGGGGTAGCGAATCAGAATCCACATTTTCAAGCTGCCTTTGGGTTCCGGGATGCCCTGCCTCCTACGGTGTTCTCTCTTCAAACTCTTCAAACCATAAGCTGCCCGCTGGCTCTGCAGATTGTGGTTGATTTCATGGGAGTATGTAGCAAGTGGTACTATGATCCAATCCATTATGGGAAGGATGAAATTGAGCGCCTGGTTACCCGCTTTGAGATCTTTTGTCAGAATTTGACAATCGAGCCTGATGCACCTTATTCGCGCGTCTCGTTAGTCTCTCCAGCTGAAGCTCAGAAAATTCCAGTTACCTTGAATGATACGGGGACTGATGATTCTCGGAGTGATGAACTGCTTGCCATGTTTGAAACCTGGGTAGATCGCATTCCTGAATCAGTTGCCGTTGCCAGCCAAAATGGTACGCTTAGCTATGCTGAACTGGAATTGCGTGCCAACCAAATTTCCCATGAGCTGCAGTCTGCCGGAGTACAGGAGGGAGATGTTATTGCTATATTTCTGGAGCGTGGACTCGATCTGGTATGCGCGCAGTTGGGGGTGCTTAAGTCTGGCGCTGCCTTTGCAGCACTTGATTCGCGGGCGCCCAAAGATGCCCTCAACCGCATATTTGCAGCCGTTGATTGCCCCATCATTCTGACGCTGCGTGCTCTGGCGTCTGGTCTTCCCACCGTTCCTGCCAGAATATTTTTCTTGGATGATCCGACGTGGTCTGTCAGCCAGCCTATGCGTCATCCCACAACACCTATCTGTCCGGATGACCCAGCTTGTATTCTTTTCACCTCTGGGTCAACGGGACATCCCAAAGCGGTCCTGTATTTGCACCGGAATCTGGCAGCCCGTTTCTCCAACAATGTGCGGGTCGGCGGTGTAAACCGAGCGACGGTCTTTGCTCAGTCCTCGCCGATCACTTCCATTGACGCGATCGATGAGATTTTCCTGCCTCTGGTCAGTGGAGGCAGGACAGTTATTCTTCCGTACGAGACGGTTGCGAATCCGCGCCGACTGGTTGCTTGCCTTTCTGCTCACCAGGTCACTCATATGCTGCTTGTTCCATCACTCCTGCGAGTCATTTTCTCGGCTGAGGAAAATGTGGATAAGAAATTGAGTGCACTCAAGAACTGGATGATCGGAGGCGAGCCCTTAACTGGCGCATTAACTCGTGAGTTTCATAAAAAACTGCCGAATGCAATACTGATTAATTATTATGGCTTGACCGAAGGTGATGCCTCCTATCATGTCACCTCCCCTGCATTTGAGTATGCGACCAGTGTGCCGATCGGCCGGCCCGCAGGTAATACCAAAATCTATTTGCTTGATGAATATCTAAACCTGGTTCCGGAAGGTCAGGCAGGCGAGATATATCTGGCAGGAGATGGGTTATTCTACGAGTATTTCAATTGCCCTGAACTGAACGCCGAGCGCTGGATCTCGAACCCGTTTGGATCTGATGGTTCTTACGCGCGCTTGTTCCGCACTGGCGACATGGGACGGCTTCGCCCAGATGGCGAGATCGAATACGTGGGACGCCGCGACCGGATGGTGAAGGTGCGCGGTTTTCGTGTGGAATTGGGTGAGGTGGAAGCTCTTCTATCTCAGTACCCTGCGGTAGATCAATGCGTTGTTGTTGCTAAACAGCCAGCCGCAGATGGTGAGAATTGCTTGGTGCAGCAAATACAAATCGTTGCCTATGCGGTTCTGAAGCATGGAGAGACAGCCAGTTCCCAGGATCTGCGGGACTATTTGCAAGGTCATCTTCCTGATTATGCTCTTCCGTCTCTGGTTCTGACCCTCGATTGATTTCCGCTCTCCTCGAACGGCAAGATAGACCTGAGCTCCCTGCCTGAACCCGATTCAAGAGAACTGCCGGTGCGTGATGGTTACGTTCCTCCTCACGATGCAATTGAAATGCAGCTTGTAGCCATATGGGAAAAACTGCTCAAGGTGAAACCCATCGGCGTTACCGACAATTTCTTTGAGATGGGCGGCGATTCACTGACGGCCATAGATCTTATCCTGGCCATCGAAAAGGAACTTCAGTGCAAACTGCCGATTTCAGTCATGTTCCAATCTCCGACGATCACGGGACTGGCTGAACTGTTACGCAATCATAGCAAGGCTGTATCCTGGTCATCCCTGGTACCGATTCAAGTGCAGGGTTCACGCCCGCCGCTTTTCTGCATTCATGCGGATGGCAGTGTTTATATTTATCGTCATTTTGCAAAGTACCTGGGTGCGGATGTTCCGATCTTTGGCTTGCAAGCGTATGGACTTGCTGATCCCAATCATGAGCCTTTCACGCTTGTGGAGGATATGGCGGCGCACTACATCCGTGAGATTCGTACGGTTCAGTCATATGGGCCGTATTACCTGTGCGCATTTTCAGCGGGTGGGTTGATCATTTTTGAGATGGCGCGTCAATTGTAGTCCCAGGGCGAGAAAATTGCCTTTATCGGCATGTTAGATGCGTATGGGCCGGACTACCCTCAGTATTTGCCCGGTCAGAAAAAGGCTGGTTACAAGATTTCTGTGCATCTGAATACATTGCGCTTGCATGGGATTGCCGACCAGGTGCGTTATTTATTGAGACGAGTACAGCGTCGAATTAATGTTATTCTATCCAGTCGTTTAGCAGTCCTTCTGGTGAGGCTGAAACTACCGCTCCCGCGCAAGGTTCGTTATGAATACATTGCCAAGCTGATCGATCACGCCGCCGAGATGTATCCTCGTGAACGGGTTTATCCGGGTACGGTGACGGTTTTCCGCGCGCTGACCCAGCCGGCAGGCATCCAGGCTGATTCCACTTTAGGATGGGCGAAATTGGTCAGCGGTAGTCTTAATATCCACGATGTAGTGGGAACTCATCATTCCATCATGATGCACGAGCCGCATGTAGCTGAGCTCGTTCGGATGATGGGTGATCACCTTGGCAAATTACACAGCCAAGTTTCTCCCGGAACATAAGAAAAAAAGGCTGGCAAGATTCTGCTGGGTCAACCCGTCTGAATAGAGTATATTCAGAACTATTATGTTTCGTGTCGCAATGATCTCTTACCATACCTGTCCGCTCGCAACCCTGGGCGGCAAGGATACAGGCGGGATGAACGTCTACGTCCGTGAATTGACGCGTCAGTTGGGGCAGATGGGCATTCACGTGGACGTTTTCACGCGCTCGCAGGATGACCACGTCCCGCATGTGCTGCATGAGCTCGGATATGGCAATCGCGTTGTCCATGTGCCCGCGGGACCGGAACATCCCGTTCCCAAACAGGAGCTGGCGGATTACATTCCGCAATTTGTGGAAGGAATCAAATACTTTGCCTGCGAAAAGGGCATTAAGTATGACGTGATCCACAGCCATTATTGGATGTCCGGCATCGCTGCCGCCTCACTTTCCGAAGCCTGGGGCGGGACTCGGATCGTGCACATGTTCCACACTTTGGGCGAGATGAAAAACCGTATCGCGCGCAGTGACGCGGAACGCGAAGGCGAGTATCGGATCAACGGTGAGAAACAGGTCCTCCGTCGCGCGGACCGGGTTGTTGTTGCCACGATAGCTGAACTGACGCAGTTGCGTTTCCTATATAGGGCAAGCGCCAACAAGCTGGTTGTCATCCCACCAGGCGTGGACGTGAGTCATTTCTATCCGATCCCTGCGGATGAAGCCAAGCTGTATGTGGGCTTGAAACCTGAAGACCGCATGGTATTGTATGTGGGACGCATCGAACCGCTCAAAGGCGTGGATACGCTTATTCAGGCAATGTCATGCTTACAGTTGAAGGAGGAGCAGCGTGTGCATCTCGCCATTATCGGCGGCGACCCGTCAGCATCGCCGCAGGAGATGAGCGCAGAGATGGCGCGCCTGCAACATTTGTGTGATGATCTTTCGGTTGGGCAGACCGTGGTTTTCCTCGGCAAACGCGATCAGGATAAACTGCC
>DATKED010000235.1:0-8174 GCA_035512375.1 Anaerolineales bacterium | reverse complement strand
TATGCAAAAAATGTGGAAGGCAATCTGTTTGCAGAAACGCCCAATGCACATTGGTCCACGCCGCACGGCGAGTATTATTTGCACGGCGGTCATCGGTTGTGGACTGCGCCCGAAGACCCGTTCTATACCTGCCCGGAAGATCATGTCGATGTGGTTGCAGAAAAAGAGACAGTCACTTTAAAAAGTAATGTTGATGCTTCAGGTTTGGAAAAGGAAATATCTTTTTATTTGGATGAGGATTGTGTGAAGCTCACACATCGAGTCACATGGCATGGCAGGGAACCGGTCGAGCTTGCACCGTGGGCGATCACACAATTGCGCCTCGGAGGCATGGCAATCCTGCCGCAATCAGATACAGATGGACTGCTGCCGAATCGTAATATGGTATTGTGGCCCTATTCTCTGGTGCGAGATGAACGACTGGAATTGCACGATGATGTGATCCTAATTCATGGGCGCGCAGCCGAAGAGGCTCTCAAGATCGGAAGTTACGATCCACATGGATGGATTGCCTATGCGGTGGGCAATGCCCTGTTTGTCAAAAGGTTTTCTGTAGATCGTACAAACAGATACCCTGATATGGGTTGTAATGTGGAGACATATGTCAAAGACTCCTGCGTCGAGCTTGAAACGCTTGGAGGCTTAAGGACATTGGAACCAGGAGAATTTGTAACACATGCAGAAACCTGGGAAGTAAACGTGGGAGAATATCCCGCCACGCTGGAAAATGCACGTATGATCCGCAAACAGTTATCAATGAAAGAAATTTGAATGGAGCAACCAATGGCAAACAAAATTACTTTTCCTGAAGACTTTCAGTGGGGTGCTGCAACGGCTTCGTATCAGATCGAAGGCGCCTGGAACAAGCATGGCAAAGGCGAATCAACCTGGGACCGGTTTTCCCACACCCCTGGAAAAATCAGGAATGATGATACCGGTGATGTCGCAAACGATCATTATCGACTCTGGAAAAAAGACATCGGTTTGATGAAAAAGATCGGCTTGAAGGCATATCGCTTTTCCATTTCGTGGCCGCGCGTCATCCCCGCCGGGCGAGGTAGGGTCAATCAAAAGGGTCTTGATTTCTACAAAAAGCTTGTGGATGGCTTGCTGGATGCAAATATCACTCCGTTCATTACCCTCAATCACTGGGACCTGCCACAAAAACTGGAAGATGAGGGCGGCTGGCCCGTCCGTTCCACTGCTGATGCGTTTGTGGAATACACAGATGTGATCACCCGCGCCTTTGGCGACCGGGTAAAGAATTGGATCACGCACAATGAGCCGGCCGTGGTTGCCTGGATGGGATATTCAACAGGCCAACATGCGCCCGGCCTGAAGGACCATGGGCTTGGTGCCCGCGCCGCGCATCACCTACTGCTCTCGCACGGGCAGGCTGTGCCCGTCATTCGCAGCAACAGCACAAATGCAGAAGCAGGGATCACGCTCGATATTAGCTGGCGATATCCTGCCTCCAACAGCCGGGCAGACCGGGAACTGGTCCGCGAGGATGATGGCAAATGGTTCCGCTGGTTTGCCGAGCCACTCTACGGGCGCGGTTATCCCTCAGATAAGGTCGCGGATTTCACAGAGATGGGCGCGCTGCCAAACGGACTCGACTTTGTACAGGCAGGCGACATGGATACAATTGCCACACCAACGGATTTTTTGGGACTGAATTACTACTCCCGAAATGTCTACCGTGCAAACGGTGCAGACAATGATCCGCAAATTGTTTTCCCACAGCCGAAGATGCCCGAGCACTGGACCGAGATGGGCTGGGAAATTTACCCCGATGGGCTGACAAGTATCCTGGGACGTGTCTATTTCAATTACCAGCCGCTCAAACTCTATGTCACGGAGAATGGCGCGAGCTACTCCACGCCGCCCGATGAAAAGGGTAATGTCGCTGATGAACTCCGCACGCACTATCTGAGAACACATTTCGCTGCTGCCTATCGAGCCATTCAGATGGGAGTTCCCCTGGCAGGATACTTTGTCTGGTCTCTGATGGACAACTTCGAATGGTCTTGGGGTTATGCCCAACGCTTTGGGATCATCTGGGTGGATTATGAGACGCAAAAGCGCATTTTGAAGGATAGCGCGAAATGGTATAAGCGCGTGATCAAGAAGAATGGGTTTTAAATTTTGTTCTTCTTGGATGATTTCAATGGCGTCACTCTCTCATGGAGAAAGTGGCGCCATGACAGTAAGGATCTTGAAAACTTGATATACATCGAACGTTCATAGGAGCAATCCATATGATGAATCAAAACTCACATCCGATTTTCATCGGCGATACGGTTCAACAGCGGCCAGAACGGGATGTCAGAGGGAAATTTGTTGAGTTGCTCGGCGAGAAATTTTATAAGATCGAGAATTATGATCACCTGGCGCCGTTCTTTATGAGCATCGTCAGTAGTTCGAATCACTGGCTCTTTATCTCATCAACCGGCGGGTTATCTGCGGGCAGAGTTAGTGCTGAACAGTCCCTTTTCCCCTACTATACGGATGACAAGCTGACCGAAAACAACGAAAACACCGGCAACAAGTCGATCCTATTGGTCACACGCGGCGAACGGACAAGCCTGTGGGAGCCGTTTTCAGAACGACACAAAGGCAGCTATCCTATCGAACGGAATATTTACAAGAATGTGCTCGGCACCGTTCTTCTCTTTGAAGAACACAATTTCAGTCTGGAATTATCCTTCCGATATGCCTGGCGTACCAGTGATGCGTTTGGCTTCGTCAAGACAAGCTGGTTGTTAAATTCCGGGGCTTCGCCCTGCCAGGTTGAGTTCCTCGATGGGGTTCAGAATATTCTCCCTGCCAATATTACTTCGTTGACCCAAAACACGTTCAGCCCCCTTCTGGATGCCTATAAACGCAGCGAACTGGACCCTGAAACGGGTCTCGCCATTTTTGCCTTAAACTCAACCCTGACCGATCTGGCTGAACCCAGCGAGTCGCTTCTGGGGACCACGGTAATGCAGTTGGGACTTGGCCAGGCTGACTATCTGCTCTCGTCAGCACAGCTGGATGATTTCCGCACCGGGATGGGCATAACGATGGAAACAGAGATACGCGGTCGGCGTTGCGCCTATTTTGTACGCAGCACGCTGGATCTTGCCCAGGGCACGGAACGAGCCTGGCATCTCGTGGCAGACGTCAGTCAGGATAGTGTTGCAATTGTCAGCCTTTCTAAAAAATTACACAAGAATCGATCAGAGCTGTTTGACGCCCTGGAACAGGACATCAAACAGAACAACCTACATCTTGAGAAGATCGTTGCCAGTGCAGATGGATTGCAGGTCTCCGGAGATCAACTTTGTTCCGCCCATCATTTTGCGAATGTGATGTTCAATGTCATGCGCGGCGGCATTTTTGCGGAGGGTTATGACATCCACAAACAGGATTTCATCGAATTTGTCTCTGTCTGCAATCGAGCTATTCTCGCGGAAGACGCGTCGTTCTTTTCCGATCTGCCCCCAGAAGTGAATATTCTTGATCTCCATGCCTGGGCGGAGGCGAGCGGTCGGGCGGATTTAATCCGCTTAAGTTATGCCTACCTCCCTCTGTCATTCAGCCGGCGGCACGGCGACCCCAGCCGACCATGGAACCGTTTTGCGATCGATATCAAGAAACAGGATGGGTCCCTGAAGCTGGGCTACGAAGGAAACTGGCGCGATATTTTCCAGAACTGGGAAGCGCTTGCCTATTCCTATCCGGAATATATCGAAAGCATGAGCTGCACCTTCCTAAACGCGACAACCGCAGATGGGTACAACCCCTATCGAATTACACGTCACGGGATCGATTGGGAACTTCCTGAACCGTATAACCCGTGGGCAAATATCGGCTACTGGAGTGACCATCAGATCGTTTATCTCCAAAAGTTGATGGAGATCAGCACAAAGGTTCACCCGGGCAAGCTTCAGTCATTTCTTTCCCAATCGATTTTCAGTTATGCCAACGTTCCATACCAGATCAAACCTTATGCTGCTCTGCAGGAGAATCCATTCAACACCATCGACTTCAACTGGAAATTGGACCAGGAGATTGATGCGCGGGTGCAGGAACACGGCACGGACGGCAGGCTGGTCCATACCAAAAATGGACAGGTATTCCATGCCACGCTTGCAGAGAAACTGCTCACCCTGCTGCTCGCCAAATTGGTGAACTTTGTCCCCGAGGGCGGCATATGGATGAATACCCAGCGCCCGGAGTGGAACGATGCCAACAATGCCCTGGTCGGCAAAGGACTGTCGGTTGTGACGCTATGCTATCTGAGACGTACGATTGTTTTCTGCAAAGAATTATTGCGGCAGAGTGAACTCAGTTCAGTTCGAGTCAGCATCGAAGTGCAGGAACTCTTTTCACAGATAGTTCAGATCCTGAACGGATTCCAGGGAACGCTAACAGGCTCTTTCAGCGACGAACAACGACGCGCCATGCTGGACGCGCTGGGGCAGGCTGGCAGCGACTATCGCTGGAAATATTATTCCCACGGTTTCTCGGGTGAATATACCCAATTACCGATACCAGATATGGCTGCATTTCTTGATCTGGCACGGCAATATGTCGAACATTCATTGCATGCCAACAAACGCAGTGACAACCTGTATCATTCCTATAACATCCTGCACCTCGATCATGGAGTGACATCCATTAGCCATCTCTATGAAATGCTGGAGGGACAGGTTGCCATTCTCTCATCTGGATTGCTATCGGGGGAAGAGTCGCTTTTACTATTGGACAGCCTGAGACACAGCAAACTGTACCGTGCCGACCAGCACAGCTACATTCTCTACCCGGATCGAAATCTGCCGGGTTTTCTTGAGAAGAATTGCATGACTCCGGACCAGGTGAGTGGACTGATGCTGGTTTCGAAGCTTGTGGAGACTCAAGACAAGTCTCTGATCGTTCGGGATGAAGAAGGTAATTACCATTTCAGCGGTCATATCCGGAACGCAAAAGATGTGAGCCACGCGCTCGACGCGCTACAAAATCAATTTCCCGAGCTGGTAAAACGCGATGCAGAAAAGATCAAGCTTCTTTTCGAGGAGATATTTCACCACAACGAGTTTACCGGGCGTTCCGGAACCTTTTTTGCTTATGAGGGCCTGGGCAGTATTTACTGGCATATGATTTCCAAGCTTTTGCTGGCGGTACAGGAAACGATCATCCGGACAAGAAGTGAGTCATCCACCCCGGCTTTGATGGAAAAGTATGTCGACATTCGCAAAGGACTGGGTTTCCATAAGCCCCCCAATGTCTATGGCGCCTTCCCCACCGACCCTTACTCCCATACGCCAAAAGGACAGGGCGCCAAGCAGCCCGGCATGACGGGCATGGTCAAGGAAGAAATCCTGACCCGACAAATGGAACTTGGATTTTCCATCGAAAATGGTCACCTGGTGTTTGATTTCCTGTTGCTCGATAAGAATGAATTTCTTGCTGAGTCTGCTGAGTTCGGCTATAGAAATGTCAATGGAAAGCAGGAACAGATGGAACTGCCCGCGGGTTCCATCGCTTACTCGATCTGTCAGGTTCCCATTGTCTTGAAGGCCGCAGAGGAGCCGTGCATAAAAGTACATCTCTCGGATGGCAGCACTCAGCAGATCAATGGTCATGTTCTAGATTCTGTTAACAGCAAGCATATCTTCCAGAGAGATGGCACCGTGCATCATTTGGTTGTATCCGTCACACCAAGCAAGTGACGAGGAGCGATACTCCACGTTTTATGGGGCTATACCAATTCTTTCATATACCACCTACAAATGGGTTGTTCATCTTCTCTTGGACAACCGTTGTTTCCGGACCGTGTCCTGATAATAAGCGCGTCTCGTCAGGCATTGTAAATACCTGCTCCTTGATGCTCTTTACAAGAGCCTCCCAATTCCCACCCGGCAGATCAGTACGACCAACAGAGCCAGCGAAGATGACATCGCCGCAGAAGCAGATATTTGAAGAGGCAACATACAAAATGCAATGACCCGGCGTATGCCCCGGCGTGAAGCGGACTTCAAATTCCACACTGCCGAGCCGCAGGATCTGTCCCTGGTAAAAATCAATCGTCGGTTCGGGCCCGGGGTCAATATCAAAGCCGAAGATAGCGCCGCCTCCGCCTGCGCGCCACAAGACATGGTCATTTGGATGCAAAGCCACCAGTGGCAGCGGATTTAATGCATCGGCAATGGCACCCGCCCCGCCAATATGGTCGAAGTGCGCGTGGGTGTACCATAGATGTGCGATCCGCCAGCCACGTTTCTGCGCTTCACCAAAAATAACGTGACCATCCCATGCTGGGTCGATCACTGCGGACTCGTTTGTCTCTGAGTCCGCCACGAGATACGCGTTGGTTTGTGCGGGACCTAATGTGAATGAAACGATCTCAAGCATGGCTCACCTCTCGCGGGGAAAATAAATAACTGACCAGGATTGAAACAGCGATCAGGACAATGGACAGAGGATACACGATCATGGGATCGTGCTCAAAGAGGATGCCTGCCAGCGGCGGCGTGAGAATAAAGATCACTGCGCTGATGGTTTCCATAATGCCATAGGCAACCCCCATTTGCGAATCGTGGACAAGTTCGCGTGCCTGTGCCAGCGCCATCGGTCGCCCTGCGCGGAAACCGCCCAGCAGAAAATATCCGAGTACGTAGACTGGCAGGCTTGTACCTTTCCAAATGAATAAAGCGAACAAAATTACCAGCGCCTGTGCGAATAAAAATCCACGGCGCGGGTAAACGCGGCTAAAGAGAATCGCCATTAGAGAATTTCCCAATGCTCCCGCAGTAAAGATGATGCCTGTTTCACTTAAGGATAGACCACGCACACCTTCCAGAAAATTTGGTGTGAGTGGCTGCGAAAGATACATGGAAAATATTGCAAATGCAAGCACACACATAAGGATCACAAAACGCTGGTTGCGCATCAGGTTTTGGGGCGGCACCTCAGGGTCATGATGATCAATGGGTTGTCTCTCGATGAAAATAATAAAAATATTCGATAGGACGAACATCCCTGCGGCAACGAAAAAACTCATCCGCATTCCGTAATTATCACCGATCCATCCACCTGTGATTGGTCCGAGCACCATTCCCATTCCAAACGTAGCGGTCGTAAGTGATAGCACTGTGCCTATGGGCCATTTACCCCGCGCCGCGGTCACATAGCTGCTCAAAGGCGATGAAACAAAGGCAGTCAACCCGTAGCCGAACAAACCAATCAAAAACAACGGCAATGCCAGGGCAAGACCCATCACAAGCGTCGACGCCAATCCCAATAGCCAGGCAGCGATCAGCAGAGGCCTTCGTCCGATTCGATCTGCAAGCCGACCGGCAGGAATATGTGTGATCGCCATTGAAAAACCGAACGCGCCGAGCACCAATCCAATTTCATACTTGCTCAGGAGAAATTGATTGTCCAGATAGATCGGTATAAAATTAAAAAACATCCCTTCGCCAAAACCCCACAGGAGAAGGGCAGCCGCGACAAAAAGAAGACTGCGATTCAAAAGACGCCTCTATGAATTGTGGATTCGCTGGATGAACTCAACTGCAGACTTGAACACCTGTTCCCTGCTCGCGTCACGCGGGAGGACGTGGCCTGATCCCGTTATATAAAGCTTTGTTTTTTCTGGCGCGTGGACGAGACGCTCGTAAATAGTTTCCATGTTATCGGGCAAAATATAAGTTTCATCTTTGGAGTGCATCAACAAAACAGGGACTTTGACATCTGGCAACGCCGCGTGCATCTCGAGGATCAACTTCTTCAATTCTGCCGACGAGCGGACCGGGTTCTTTCTGTACGCCACATGATCCTTATACGCAGCTTTATCGAACCATCCGCTGCCCGGCGCTTCGCGTGTCTTCGGGCGGTATTTGACGAACAGACTGATGAACTTCATCAACCAGACCGGGTAATCCGTGGGCAGGCGTGATGGCGTGGACATCGCGATCACGCCCTTCACACGCGGTGTGAGCCGTGTGGACATGAGCAGGGACAGGATTCCGCCCATCGAAAGCCCAACGAGGAAAATGCTATCGGTAACACTGCACAAAAGACGATACCCATCTTCAACGGAAGCAGTCCAATCGGTCCAGCGCGAACGGATCATATCTTCGGGGTCGGTCGCGTGTCCTGCAAGGCGAACGCCGAGGCAACTG
>DATKED010000234.1:0-7042 GCA_035512375.1 Anaerolineales bacterium | reverse complement strand
TTCATCGGGCGAGAACATCAACGACTTTAATGGCTTATCATAAACAGCCATCACCACTTCATCGAAGAGACGTGAAGCCCGTGAGGCAATATCAATATGACCGTAATGAATGGGATCGAACGTCCCTGGGAACAATGCTCTGACCATTTTAATGTTTAGCCTTTTGTCTTTTGATCTTATAGTCATTGAACAACCTCAGATCGTTTCGCCGTCTTTGACTATGTGACTAACGACGAAACGACTATCGAACTACACAACCATCTAACTCACATCCCCTTTGCCATCTCCCCAGAACATGCCAAAGGCTTCTGCCAACAAGGCATGTTCCGGCTGATTCAAGTACGGATCACGGTCGAATAACTTCTGCGCCTGCACGCGTGCCTTCTCGATCAATTTTACATCGGTAATGCTTGCCATGCGCAAACCGCTTGAATAACCCGACTGACGGGTTCCCAAAAATTCACCGGGACCACGCTGCTGAAGATCTTTCTCTGCGAGTACAAAGCCGTCGTTTGACTCGGACATGGCTTGCAAACGCTCATTCTCTGCCGCATCCTCATGGGTGGGGATCAGCAAACAATAGGATTGGTCGGAACCGCGTCCGACGCGCCCGCGTAGCTGATGCAGCTGTGCCAGACCAAATCGATCTGCACCCTCGATGAGCATCACTGTTGCATTTGGCACATCCACGCCAACTTCGATGACGGTTGTCGAAACCAGAATGCTATATTTCCTATCACGAAACTTGAGCATGGTTTCGTCTTTTTCCTGCGGACGCATACGCCCATGCAGCAAGCCAAGTTTCAGATCAGGGAAAACTTCCTTTGAAAGAGTCTCGTAATCGTCCACGGCGGCGCGCGCCTCGATCTTGTCACTCTCTTCGATTAACGGATATATGATGAACGCCTGTTTGCCATCTTTGATCTGCCCGCGCAATAACGTGAAGGCGCGCTCGCGCTCCTGCGGCCGAAGTACGTAGGTATCAACTGGCATTCGTCCCGCCGGCATTTCATCGATGATGGATAGATCGAGGTCGCCGTACAACGTCAATGCCAGTGAGCGCGGAATGGGTGTGGCGGTCATCACCAACAGATGCGGATTTGTCCCTTTGGTACGGAGTGCGGCGCGCTGTTCCACTCCAAAACGATGCTGTTCGTCGATCACTGCAAACTGTAAATCCTGGAACGCGACCGGTTCTTCAATGATCGCATGAGTGCCAAGGACGATCTTTACCGAGCCATCTGCCAGACCAAGCCGGATCACTTCCTTCTCAGGCTCAGGCGTGTCACCGACCAACAAACGGACCTGACCCTCCTGCAGGACCCCATTTTCGCCTGCGAGGAGACGCGTGAAGTTACGATAATGTTGTTCCGCAAGAATGGAGGTGGGTGCCATGATCGCGGCTTGCGCGCCATTGCTGGCAATGATCCCGGCGGCTAACGCGGCAACGACCGTCTTTCCTGAACCCACATCGCCCTGTAGGAGTCGGTTCATGGGCTTACCGGAGTCGAGGTCCGCGCGGATGTCTTGGAGTGCGTTTTGCTGGGCAGAGGTCAGGGTGAAAGGCAGGCTTTTTAAACGCGCGCCCAGCCACTCGTCTGAGACCGGAAACCGCCGTGCTTCCACGGATTTCCAATCGATCTTCTGGCGGAGCACTCCCATTTGCAGATAAAAGATTTCGTCGAAGGCAAGCCGTTCACGCGCAGCCCTGAGTTTTTCCTGCGAATCAGGAAAATGCACTTGCAGTAACGCATCAGCCAGCGTCAGCACGCGCGCAGACGAGCGCGTGCTTTCAGGGAGTGCGTCTGCGACCCTGGGAGCCCAATACTCCACGACCTGCTTCATGACATTGCGCAACCACTTTTGCGTGATGCGCTCGGTCAACGAGTAAACAGGGACAATACGATTGGTATGGAGATTTTCAACTTCAACAGATTCCCAATCGGGACCATTCATTACAAGCCGGCCAAGGTATTGATCGACCTTGCCTGAAACAGAAATTGCATCTCCCGGCTTGAAGCGATTTGCCAGCCAGGGCTGGTTGAAAAATGACAGGCGCAATCCGGCAGTCCCGTCACTGATGATCGTTTCGATAATCGAGGCTTTGCCCCCGCGTATGGGTCGCGTATGCACGCTTTGAATCGTGCCAATCACTGTTACCTGCTCACCATAAAACAAATCCTTGATCGGCTTGAGCTGTGAATAATCGTCGTAACGGCGCGGGTAGTAATAGAGCATGTCGCCCAGCGTTTGCAATCCAAGTTTGCTGAGCGTTTCTGCATGGCGCGGACCAATACCTTGAAGGACTGTCAGCCTGGCATCGAGCGCGGCAGGCGTGGCGGACGTCTTCGCCCCGGGTGTGGTCTCCGAACGTGGCGGAGGCGCGGGACGCTGATTGCGTTCCAGCCTGCGAGGTTCTGATTGATTAAATTCGGTTGGCGGGGGAACAGGAGGCGGCTGTTGAACCGCTTGAGTTTGTGCCGCCACACCAAGCTCCAGGCGCCGGTGGGGAACGCCGCGCGGCTTTTGCTGCGCTTCGGGATACGTTTCCCCGATGCGTTTCCACAACCCCTTCAACACGTCGGCGCGGGACTGAGGGCTGAGTCCGTCATACGAGCGCAGTCTCTGCACGACGGCTTGAATAACCTCCTCCTGAATATTGTCCGCCCGGGCTTCGCCTTCCCAGTAATCGAGCATTTTGGCGAGTCCACCGATGATGGCGCTGTTGCTGTATCCGTTCTCATGTTCAAGACGGAAGAATTTACGTAACTTTTCTAATGAAGGCTGCATGGGAATTATTTTATCATGTGGGAGAGATGAGACGCGGATACCGCTGATTTAGCGTTTGGAACGATGAACGGATTACTTACTTCCTCACCGCCGCGAACCCCAGCCCATTCGGACCGATATGCGTGCCGATGACCGTCGTCACGTTGACCATCAGAATATCGCGTGGGACAGACTGGCTGTTTCTCTGCATCAATTCATTTAGGAATTCTTTGGCGCGCAGTTCAGCACCCGTGTGCAGGATCGCCAGTCTCTCCAATGAGCCGCCTTTCAGCAGAAATTTGGACATTCGTGCATTGGCTTGACTTGTCGTCCGCACAGCGCCGATGGCTTTGACTTCCGCATTGGTCAACTCGATCAAGGGCTTGATATTGAGGAGGCTGCCGAGCATGGCAGCGGTGGCAGGGACGCGTCCGCTGCGTTTAAGATATTCCATTGTGTCCAGCGCGGCAGAGACGTACAGGCGCTTACGCGTCGATTCGATCGCATCGAGCGCGGCTTGCAATCCCAGGTCAGCAGCTTCCACCGCGGCAAGCACCTGGAAGCCGAGCCCCAGTGAAAGAGATGTGCTATCCACACACGTGACGCGGTCCGGAAAACCGCTGGCTGCCTGGCGCGCGATGCTCAGGATGGCTGTCAGTGCGCCGGCCGCGTGGATGGAGAGGACATGGTCACAGCCGCGCGTGAGGAGGGAATCGTATCGGGTCGAGAAATCGCCAATCGAAGGCGCGGCAGTTGTCGGCTGCTGCGAAGCGTGGAGCAAGGGTAATTGTTTATAAAACTCCTCGCGCGTGATTCCCTTCCCATCCCCGTATTCCTTTCCATCGATGACCAGAACGCAGGGGATAACTTCAAGCTCATATTGCTCGACCAGAAACTGGGGAATATCACAGGTTGAATCTGTCACAATGCCGATGTTCATCGTCCGGCCTTCTCCCTGTCCAGCCAGAGTTCGCGATATTTGCGGTTCCAGTCGATGAGGAAGCGATAAGCGATCACAAGACCACAGGCAAGTGCGATCCAGAATTCCAGCTCGCGCAGATCGAATAACCAGAATATTGGCGTGACAAGAATTCCGGTGAGCACGCCGGCACGCGCGGCATGCCTGAGCGTGAGCACAAGAGTCAACAACAAACCTGCGGCAACAACGAATGAAAACCAGTTGACAGCAAGCAGCGCGCCACCAAATGCCGCCAAGCCCATACCACCGCGGAATTGTGCAAAGACGGGCCAACAGTGACCCACAACCGAAAGCGCGGCAGTGAGCACCACAACCCATGTTTCAGTTGAATATTTGATGGCAAGAAATGTTGGGACCAGCCCTTTTGCAACGTCAAGGATGCCGACCAACGCACCCCAAGCGAATCCAGCCTGTCGAATGGTGTTGGTCGTCGTCGCATGGCCCGAGCCTGCATCGCGCACATCAACACGTTTGACATAGCGAGTTATCCAAATGGAAAATGGAAGCGAACCTGAGAGGTAACCTAAGAGTGGGAAGATGAAAGAAAAAAGAATTTGCATATTCAATCCAGATGGCGGAATGTTTCTATAGCAATTGGAATGGACGATGTTTTAAAGAACGCAGGACATTCGTCGTGCGCGAGTATAGCATACGCAATACAAATGAAAAAACCATCTGCCCGGCATTTCGTTTAGACATATTTTGTTATTCATTTGCAATACTATTCTGAATTTTTCATAACCAACTCATCTAAAGCATGACCCGGGTAATACGCTTACAGAAATGCCAACGATTTTGGTACTCTGCTCCTATTCAGTATTATTCCATTCTGCATAAGATAGAGGCTTGTTCCACAAGTCATCGTTTTCGTTCTCAGCCGGCTCAAAACGCCATTAACCATCATTATTCAGGAACACGAGGCAACCCGAACAAGCGATTGCTTCTCGAAGGAGAAAACGATGAACAAGGCAATCTATCGAATTGCAAGTCTGATTATGGCATTTGCCATGATCCTGGGGAATACAATCTACACACAGGCGGCTGGGAACGTCTACTATGTCTCACCCACAGGAAGCGATACAAACCCAGGAACATCCACCGCCCCATTCAAGACGTTTGCAAAGGCAAACTCCATGCTCACTGCGGGGAGCACACTGAATATTTACGCAGGGGTATATAACCAACAATTGAAGATTACGAAAAGCGGCACGAGCAGCGCGGGGATCACTGTTCAGCCTCTGGGTGGGACTGTGGTAGTTGATATGTTGAACGCGGCGTCTGCCGGCCTGGATGTCCGTGCCTCATACGTCACTGTCAGCGGGTTGGAGATCAGAAATTCTGGTGATATCTGTGTAAACCTGACAGGCAATACGATTACCGTTAACGGTCTGGTCGTGCATGACTGTTCCAATCATGGCATCCAGGCGAACAACTCTTCGAAAATAAAAATCCTGAACAGCCGCGTGTACCGTACCGTTCTGTCAAACGCAGCCCGCACCCTTTCTGGCGGTTGGGGATCGGCAATTAAGGTCCGGGTCAGCGACACAATCCTGATCCAGGGAAATATTATCTACAACAACTACGGTGAAGGGATGGGAACGCGCGGTACGGACGTGACGATTCGCGGAAATACGGTTTACGATAACTACTCGGTCAATATCTACACCAATTCGGAAAACGCGTTGATCGAAAGAAATTTCGTTTACTGCACACCCCATAGTGGCTACGAGCGCAGCGGACTGCCGGCGGCTGGCATCACCCTGGGTGAAGAATACTTCGATGGCTGGGGAGCCCGGCTAAAAAATGCACGAGTGCTCAACAACATTATCGCGTTTTGTAAACATGGGGTGCGTTACAACGGCGCGGATGACGAGCTGACCGACGGCGGGCTGAAGAATGCGACCATCGCCTACAATACAA
This sequence comes from Anaerolineales bacterium, assembly GCA_035512375.1. Lineage (GTDB taxonomy): Bacteria > Chloroflexota > Anaerolineae > Anaerolineales > Villigracilaceae > Defluviilinea. The sequence continues at coordinate 1,374 of DATKED010000234.1, read as the reverse complement.
TGTACGGCAGCACCAACGCGGCGCTCAGTATCGTCTACGAAAGCGCCCAGGCCGGGTCTTTGATTGCCAACAATATTATCTGGCAGGCACAGAACAAGCTGAGCGCCGTAGACAACCCAGTTGGGTTGACATTCCAAAACAATCTGTGGAAGGTTCTGCCACCCACCGCGTTGCGAAGTCCGGGGGATAAAGTCGGAGAGCCGAATTTTGCAAGCAATCCGGGCTATACACCTGAGAGTTACCGTCCCGCCAGTTCATCCGCGGCTGCTGGTGCCGCCGCGGATATTGGCATTGCAAATGACTTTTTCGCGAAGCAACGCGGACCATCATTTGATATAGGCGCCATCCAATTTGCAAATGGCACTGTGTCCTCATCTTCCCAGTCTACGGCAACTCCAACTTCCCCTGCCGTTCAACCAACCAATACTGTTGTGTCTCCTACATTCTTCACGCCGACTGAAACGCCTGCCAGTACTCCGACCCAGCCGGCATCACAAACGACTCAGGAGACAACGTATGATAACAAACATGCTGCCTTTGTCTACTCGGCTGGGTGGGTGGAAGAGGTTAAAACCGCAGCCATGGGAGGATCATACGCACAGACATCCAAGAACGGCTCCTCTGTGACTTTCCAGTTTACGGGACAATCCTTCAGCGTCATCTATAAAGGAGGACCAAGCTATCGGACTATGGATGTATACATCGACGGCGTCCTGGTAGGAACCATCGACCAGAGACACGATGCAAGTACCTATAAGGCACGCTGGGATTACCTAGGTCAGCTGTCCTCTGGTCAGCACACGCTGAAACTGGTCTTTGTAACGATCAAATCGAGCACGCTGGGATCGGTCGACGCGGTGATTGTCCGTGATGGCTCGGCTCAATCTGCACCGACAGCAACCCTGCAACCGTCCCAGCCGGAATCACAGACATCTCAAGAGACAGTGTACGACAACAAAGACAGCGCCTTTGTCTACTCGGCTGGGTGGGTGGAAGAGGTTAAAACCGCAGCCATGGGAGGATCATACGCACGCACATCGCAAAATGGTTCCTCCGTGAGTTTCCAGTTTACAGGGCAATCCTTCAGCATCGTCTATAAGGGCGGTCCCAGCTACCGAAACATGGATGTTTACATCGATGGTGTTCTGGTCGGGACCATCAACCAGCAACACGATGCGAGTATCTACAAGGCACGTTGGGACTATCCCGGTCAATTATCATCCGGACAGCGCACGCTGAAACTGATCTTTGTAACGGCCAAATCGAGCACTAGTGGACTGTATGATAAGTAAATCAACATAGTCGTGATGATTTCTTTGCAGCCCAATCATGCAAGTTGCGACGCGTCCAGGACCAGTTGATCGGTTGCGCCCA
>DATKED010000233.1:0-5684 GCA_035512375.1 Anaerolineales bacterium | reverse complement strand
AGCACCTGCAACCCACCCTCGAGTACATTCCTTGCTTCGATGGTGCCGCTTCCACCTCCACATGTGCAGGGGTCACATTCGCGGAGTCCTCGCCAGCCAACAGACGGTCAACCTGGCGCTGGGCATCCTCCCATTGTCCCTTTTTCAAGGCAAGATCGTCTTCCGCATCATCGATCCAATCCTGCGGCGCGGGGCCTTTGAAATTGTTGAGTTCATATCGATAATTCCAGCCATTCCTGTTGTTGCTGACAAGTTTGGCAGTGTACTCAGTTTGTAAGATAATTTTCTGCCGTGTCGTAAGCCTCCTGCGCTTCCTTCAAATCGATCTGAGTCTGCGCCAGAGCCGTTCCCGATGACAGGAGGTCTTTCAAGTGCCTCCTGCGCGTTGATCAAATCCGCCTGCGCAGCAACAATGCTCGCGGAGGTACTCGAGGGTTGCCACGCCAGTAATACATCCCCGGCCCTGACCATATCCCCGGGTTGAACATTGACGGACTCGACCACACCGCTGGTCTTCCATGCCAGGCTGGCAAACGGCTGGACATCCAATCTGCCTGAGGCTTCAATGGTCTCTGCCAATTCCAAAGCAACGACCTTTTCCGCGCCATTGGTCGTCGGCGCGGCGGCGCTGGTGGGTGAAATGATCCGAAGCGCCAAAGCGATAACTACAACAACAGCCACCACGGTGATGATCCAATTTCGAATTTTCTTGTTCTTGAACATACCAATATCTCCTTACTGTTTTCTCACATGATATTGGTCAAATGTGCAGAGTTTGTGCAGAAATCAGGCAGGGATGTGGATGGGGAATTACGGTTGCGTAAAGCGAAAACGGGATCCTATGCATGAGAAGCAGGTTGTCCACCCTCTTGGCTCTGACATTTTGATTCTGACTTAATTTAGTGTATAGTAATCACAAAAGACTTCTTCGCAGTCTGTTTTCACTTTACTGGTATGGAGTTAATCAAATGGCAAATAAGATAATCAAGATAAATCGCGCCCCGGTGCTCACACTGTGGGCGGCGATTGTTGCAGAGCGACTTGGCTATGATGAAGAAACAGCCCTGACTCTCGGCAAAGCGGTGGCGGGATTGAATGCCCAATCCAAGGGGAGGAAATTGGGGATATACGAAGAGAAAAAAGATGAGGACACAAAGAAAGAAAAGCAGAAGAAAGAGCCTGCCAATGTGCAATTTATTGAGTTGCTCGGGCGCGGTGTTCCCGCAGTAAAAACCGCCAAAGGACTGCGCGCAACAATAAAAGGGGATGATATTAACCCCGCGAGCGTCGAAACATACCTCAAACAGAAATTCAAAGACGATCTCGATGAAACGCGCAAGGCAATGGCAAAGCTTGCAAAAGCCTATACGCCCAAGCAACTCGAGAGCAAAGCATACGACCTGTATGAAAAATTTCGCCCGGAGATCCCGGAGGGCAAGAAAGGCTGGGGCGCAAAAGGCGAACTGGATCTGGACTATATCCGCTCGCTGGCGGAATAAGCAGGTAGATTCCTCTTTTGTACTATACACTCGAGGGATATCTGCATTCCAGAGGTAACAAAAGGTACTATAAATCTCCATGATAAAATATCCACATCATGATCACAAAATGAGAGAGGACAGGCAGGTTTATGCCAAAACCAGGGCATCGGATCACACTTGATAGAAGCTTACTTGCGATAACGGTCCTTTTTGTGCTTGCAGGGTTCATGGCGCTCGGTTCCTTGGGGAATATATCCAGGGAAAACCGGGCGCTACTTATTATGATTAGCAGTATTGGCATTACTGGTTGTCTCATGGGGTTGATTTTCATCAGTGCGTTCTGGAGACGGTTGCGGAAGCAGGTCTGGCAGAGAGCGATGGCTGCCTGGACTGAAAGTTCTCGAGCCAGGATGTCTCCAAAATTCGCTCTTGCTGACCATTTGGTAGAGAGTGAATTGAGACAGCTAGCCATCCAAATTTACTCCCGGCTGGGGTATCGCATTGCCAATCGAGAAGGCGAAGCAGGCTATCTCTACCTGATCAACCCGGCTGAGAGGATCGAGCTGGTTGCCTGCAAACAGGAACCAATCCTAATAAAGCTTCACCACGTCTACAGTCTGGAGCTTGAAATGAAACGCATGAAAGCCGTGCGCGCCTTTTTTTGGGCGCCGGCAGGCTTTACGAACGATGCCATTGACTGGGTAGTTCACAGATCTATTGTGCTTGCAGATCAACTCGAAATTGGACGACTGGTCGATTGTGCCCAGGCACAAGGCTCGCGCCTTCTGGAGTGCTGATGGGGTAATATAGTGACCAAGGAGAGTTCATGCATGAAATAACGCTGCTCATCAATATCGCCGTAGCCCTGGTGGTTGCATTTTTCGGCGGCCTGATCGCCCGGCGTATTGGTCTGCCAACGATTGTGGGGTACTTGCTTGCCGGAATTGCCATCGGACCCTTCACACCCGGGTTTGTCGGAGATACAGATACGATCAGTCAGCTCGCTGAACTGGGAGTGATCTTTCTAATGTTCGGCGTTGGCCTGCACTTCTCGCTCAAAGACCTTTGGAAGGTGCGCGCGATTGCCATTCCAGGCGCATTGGGGCAGATGGCATTCGCGACGTTGTTAGGCTTTGCCGTCAGCCGTTCGTGGGGATGGACACCGGCTGCCGGGATCGTGTTAGGCCTGGCAATTTCCATCGCCAGCACGGTCGTCCTGCTGCGCGGTCTGATGGACAATGGCCTGCTGAACACCTCGCATGGTCAGGCGGCCGTGGGCTGGCTGGTCTTGGAGGATCTGGCAACCGTATTGATCCTGGTCCTGATGCCCACGCTTGCCAATACCTCGAATGGATTCGACTGGGGACAGCTTGGCTTCACGCTATTGAAAGCAGCCGGATTCGTTGTCCTGGTGCTGTTCGCCGGCACAAGGCTGATTCCGTGGCTATTACTGCGAATTGCCCATACACGCTCGCGCGAGCTGTTCATCCTGGCGATCCTGGCGATCGCGCTCGGGACTGCATTGGGCGCGGCAGAAATCTTTGGTGTGTCATTGGCGCTGGGCGCATTTGTGGCGGGCGTGGTTGTCAGTGAATCGCCGCTCAGCCATCAGGTCGGTGCAGACATTCTGCCCTTCCGGGAATCCTTTGCTGTGCTATTTTTCGTCTCCATTGGAATGCTGGTAAACCCGCGCTATCTGCTGAATAATATTGGCTCGATCCTCACATTGACCGCTCTGATCGTGATCGGCAAACCGATTGCCACAATGCTGATGGGCTTCCTTTTTCCCTGGCCGGCGCGTACCGCGTTGGTGGTAGCCGCCGGTTTGAGTCAGATCGGCGAGTTTTCCTTTATCCTGGGCCAGGCGGGTGTATCACTGGGTTTGCTCGATCGAAGCCAGTATTCCCTGATCCTGGCTGGCGCGCTGCTATCCATCATGTTCAATCCACCGATGTTTCAATTGATCCACCCGGCAGAGAAATGGCTGCAGCGATTTCCGAGCTTATGGAGACTATTGGATCGACATGGACCTCCACCACCCAAAATCGCAGAATCGATTGAAAACCATGTGGTGATCGTTGGTTACGGACGCGTGGGGCGGCATATCGCCAGTCTGTTGGGACAAATGGGAATACCGTATCTTGTCGTGGATGCGGATGCGGAACGCGGCGAAGACCTGAGCCGCCGGGGAATCCCAACTCTCTATGGAGATGCAGCCAACTCCGAGGTGCTCACCCATGCGGGTCTGGAGCGTGCGCGTGCGCTGGTCGTCGCGGGTCCCGATGAAGATGCAAGCGCGCTGGTTGTGACCGCTGCACGTGATCTGGCTCCCGAACTGCCCATCATCGCCCGCGCAACGAGCGAAGATGGGACAAAGCGCCTGACAGAGCTTGGTGCTCAGGATGTGATCCACCCCGAATTGGAAGGCGGACTCGAAATCGTGCGTCATACACTTCTGCAGCTTGGCTTCCCATTGCAGGAAATTTACAGCTACACAGACGCCGTCCGCCGCGATCACTATGATATGCGGATCAACACCGAGGAGGAACATCGGCTGCTGCACGAACTTCTGAATGCCGCGAACAGCATCGAGATCAAATGGTTTCGCCTGCCGGATGGGAATCCCCTTGTTGGTCAAACACTCGCGCAGGCGAATCTGCGCGCCCAGACGGGCGCCTCGGTGATCGCAATCCTGCGCGAGGGCAACTTGATGGCGAACCCGAAATCAGTTACAGTTTTCCAGGCTGGGGACCGGATTGGGCTGGTCGGGGATAAAGAGGAGACAAATGCCGCCGAGAAGCTAATGGTTGTATCTGAAAGCAATCATCTGGACGCTGAACAAAAAAACGAAGTGGTATAAGTTCGCCGGGACCAATCAAGGGTCTGTCTGTATAAACAAAACATGAAACTCACAACCAAAGAATTCGAGCAAATTATGCAAACCGTCGCGGATGGCTGGAATGAGGGGAACGCGCGCAAAGCCGCAGATTGTTTCAGCGAAGACGCAATTTACGTCGAGCCGCCAGAGAAACAACTCTATCATGGCCGATCAGAGCTTTACGAATTTTTTGGCGGGGATGCTGGTACCGACATTCCCATGAAGATGACCTGGCATCACCTCGCCTTCCATGAAATAGAACAGGTTGGCTTTGGTGAGTATACATTTCAGATGCACGGACGTTATCACGGTATCGTCGTGGTAAAAATCGAATCAGGCATGATCAAACATTGGCGCGAGTATCAATATCGGACAGAGTTGAGCTGGGAGGATTTTACAAGTCATAATCCTTTTTAGCAGGTCGTGCTGAGCCCTTCGACACGGGTACGCCAGCCAGCGTAAACTCCGCGAAGCGTCTCGGCGGTGATAGAGGATTAAATATTGCATCGAAATAAGAGTTGTTGTATAAGCATGAGTACACCAAAAGCAGGTTAGCTATGAAATACGAAACTTTGCACGGACTTTCCATCCCCAAGATCGGTTTTGGAACATGGAGGATTGGCGGTGATTCCTACCCTGACTCGAAGCTTGATTCCACTTCATTGGCCGCACTGCGGACTGCGCTTGAAGTGGGTTACATCCACTTTGATACAGCGGAAGTCTACGCGGCGGGCCACTCTGAAGAATTGCTTGGGCGCGCAATACGCGACACAAACACAGAACGCGAGAAGCTCTTCATCACAACGAAGGTTGACCCTGCACACCTGGGCTATGATCAGGTCCTTGGATCATGTGAAAAAAGTCTGCGACGCCTCACTATGGATTATGTTGATCTTTACCTTATCCACTGGCCGCGCATTGGCATGAAACTCGAAGAGACTTTCCGAGCGTTGAACAAATTGGTGAAAGATGACAAAGTAAAACATCTCGGCGTAAGCAACTTTAATTTGAAACTGCTCAAGCAGGCACAGTCGTTCTCTGAAACATCCCTTCTCACCGATCAGGTTCCCTACCGCCTGCCTGATCGCTCGTATGCGAAGAACGGTGTTCTGGAATATTGCCAGCAAAATGACGTTTTGCTCACAGCCTATTCACCGGTGAAATTCCGCAATCTGCCCGTCAACCAGACCTTGCGAGCGATTGCGGAAGCACATTCCGCCACACCCTATCAGATCGCGCTGGCGTGGCTGGTTGCCCAGCCACGCGTCATCACCATCCCCATGTCGCTCAATCCAAAGCACATCAGGGAAAATTTCGAATCGGCG
>DATKED010000232.1:0-10364 GCA_035512375.1 Anaerolineales bacterium | reverse complement strand
GGAGATGGCACCAAGGTTTGGCAATTTTCCATTATTCTGCCGGGCGCGCAGATCGGCTCGAACTGTAATATCAACGCACAGTGTTTCATCGAGAACGATGTGGTCATTGGGGACAACGTCACCGTCAAGTGCGGCGTCCAGCTCTGGGATGGCATCACCATCGAGGACGATGTCTTCATCGGTCCGAACGCCACCTTCACCAACGACAAATACCCGCGTTCCAAAATCTACCCGGAACAATTCGCCCGCACCGTCGTCAGGAGGCGGGCATCCATTGGCGCCAACGCCACCATCCTGTGCGGCGTGACCATTGGCGAGAATGCCATGATCGGCGCCGGTAGTGTCGTCACAAAAGATGTTCCCGATGGTGAGCTCTGGTTCGGGAACCCTGCCCGGAGCCACGGGAAGGCAAAGAGTATCGATGCTGAAAAGGAATGACGAAAAGGAAAAACATACCATGCCGCTTGCAGACTGCCGCCTGATCGACTTTCCGATCATCCACGACCCGCGTGGGAATTTGACCTTTATCGAAAGCACCCAGCATGTTCCCTTTGAGATCAAGCGGGTCTATTACCTGTACGATGTCCCCGGCGGCGCGACCCGCGCCGGGCACGCCCACAAAACACTGCAGCAGGTACTGATCGCCATCTCTGGAAGCTTCGATGTCCTGCTGGACGATGGCAAAGAGCAGAAGCGCTTCCATTTGAACCGCTCCTATTTCGGCTTGTACATCTACCCGCTCACCTGGCGGGTGATCGACAACTTCTCCTCGGGCGCCGTCTGCCTGTCCATCGTCTCTGATTTTTACGATGAATCCGATTATTACCGCGAGTACGCGGATTTCCTGCACGCGGTGGGAGGCTAAGCAATGAAAGTACCGTTCCTGGATCTCAAAGCTCCTTATCGTGAATTAAAGGCCGAGATGGATGCCGCCTACCAGCGCGTCATGGAATCCGGCTGGTTCATCCACGGCGAGGAAGTGCAGGCGTTCGAGCGCGAGTTCGCAGACTACTGCGCAGCCAGGCACTGCATCGGTGTGGGGAATGGGCTGGACGCCCTGCATCTGATCCTGCGGGCGTATGGGATCGGCGAAGGGGACGAGGTGATCGTCCCGGCAAACACCTTCATCGCCACCTGGCTGGCGGTCTCTTACGCCGGCGCGAAGCCCGTCCCGGTGGAACCGGAACCGCGCACCTACAACCTCGACCCGGACGGTCTGGAAGCAGCGGTCACGGCTCAGACAAAAGCCATCATGCCGGTCCATCTCTACGGGCAGCCTGCCGATATGGATCCCATCCTGGCGATTGCCGAAAAGCATGGTCTAAAGGTGATCGAAGATGCCGCCCAGGCGCAGGGGGCTCGTTACAAGGACCGCCTCAGCGGCACATTGGGGCACGCGGCTGGTTTTAGTTTTTACCCGGGCAAGAACATCGGCGCGCTGGGCGATGCCGGCGCGGTCGTCACGAACGACGACGACCTGGCAGAGCGAATCCGCATGTATGGCAATTACGGCTCAAAGGTAAAGTATTACCACGATGTCAAAGGCTATAATTCCCGGCTGGACGAGTTCCAGGCTGCCTTCCTGCGGGTGAAGTTAGCTCATCTGGACGAATGGAACCAGCGCCGCCGGCGGATCGCGGCATTCTACCTTCAGAATCTTGCTGACCTGCCCGGACTGACCCTGCCTCATGTCCCCGACTGGGCAGCACCGGTCTGGCACATCTTCACAGTGCTCCATCCGGAACGGGACCGTCTTCAGCAGTATCTGAAAGAGAAGGAAGTGGGCACGCTCATCCATTATCCTGTTCCGCCGCATCTGGCAGGAGCCTACCAGGAAGCCGGCTTTTCGGAAGGCGACTTCCCCATTTCTGAATCGATTGCATCCACCGAGCTCAGCCTGCCTATTGGCCCCCACATGGACCTGGACGACGCCGGGTACGTGGTAAACACGATCCAGGACTTTTTGCAGCACAGGTAGGTAAAAGTTTTCTCGGTTTAGGGCTTTTGCCACACCTGGAGAGAAGACCCCGGGTAAGCAGGATTGCCAATCGTGTCGATCAAGACAAAATCGTAATCGTTGATGTATGTAATCAATCTTGTTTTTTGAGGAACGGTAGCTCCCTGAAATGTCCAATCATCATTAAAGATCACGTAGTCTGGTTGGAACTTTTCGATATAATCGCTGCCGCATCCCCCCGCCCAATAATGACATCCTACGATGTCTGTATCATACGGCACCGCGACGAACTGGTCATGAGCAATCTTCGTGCCCGCAGGGATCTCGGCTTCAATATACTGATACGACTGATACGCCAGGCTGTCCTGATATGTCAACCTGTTCCATTGGACAGGCAGGGAAATCGAAAAATCCTTAATCAGAATAAACAGCAGGCATAAGGCAATGATAGAACCCACGCCCAGCTTCAAAGACCTCAAATTCAACCTTCTAACGACAAAGACTGCCGTACCGAGCAAATTCAGGATGAATAATGGATAAATCGGAGCAAGGTATCCTGCATAAATAAGATACCGTAACGACATGACAGTGAAGAACAGGAAGAAAAGAGACCCTGCGAGATTTACGAGATAGAATGTTAGACCCACTTTTTGATCACGGAGCCTGATTGCGCCAAAGAAAGAAAGAGGGGCAAGAAGGATTGAAATGTAGATGGCAGGCATGGTCCACAGGATCTCAAGCCATGCTTTCACTGCATCCATTTCTGCTGATGAACCCTGGGTTTGTGTGGAGAATAGCCGAAGCTGGTTGGCAAAAAATATTCTTGGTTGAAAAAAAGCAAAAGGATTGATAATGAAGAATATGACTCCTGAGAACACCAGCGACCCAAACAGGACTAGAACAAATTTCCTTGAAAGGATAAAACGAAACAAAGTTATCTGATGATGATGACAGTACACGTATAGGAACAGGAACAGGACGGGTAAGGCTGTAAAAAGGAAGACGTGTTTGGAAAGAACCGAAAGCGTCAGACAGAGCAACCCAAATGTATACCAGCGCAGACCCCTGGCCAGGCTTTCATGAAAGTTCAGCAGGCAGAGCAGGGCAAGGAAGAGAAACAACAATCCGGTTGTCTCAGGGTGAATGAAATAAAAGAAATTGGAAACAGCAGGCGACGCAAGACACAGTAAGCATGCTACAAAAGCAAGCAGCTCCTGCTTGAACAGTCGGCGAGCGACCTCAAAGAATGCCAGCGCAAAGGCCAGACTGATCAGGAACAGTATGAAGCGGACGGAAACGAGAAAGAAAGCATAGCCTTCGAACACGTTGAGCGATGTCAATATATAAGCTGGTGCAGCCAGGAGAAAACTTATCCAGTAATAGGTCCAGCCGTAAAATTTTGAATGATAAGGTACATTCATGTTGTAGAAATCAGAGGGTTGATAGAGTGAAACAATCGTGTCGACAATCGACCCAGGATCTACCTCATACGCCCTCACCAGACTAATATCCTCCACCATAACGAACACATGGGGAAAGAATAGAACAGTGAAAAGGACGATCAATCCAATCCGATAGGGAGAGGAGACAAGGAAGCGAATATCCTTTCCACGGATTAAAAGGAATTCCAGATAGGAACGAATCTTATCCCACATCTTAGTTTTGCTAGTTATAGGAACGTCCAACATGAGGTCCTCAACTTTTATCGAATACACAAATTTCTTTCAAGGAATAGCTTTGCGGTTTACTCGGAGATCCACCAGGGATGGTAGCGATTCGTTTGAAATTCTGGTCGCGGATATATTTTTCAACCGCTCCGCTGGAGGAAAGGGTGCTACCGAACCAAGCCGGCCCATCGATCCCCACATAGATCTGGATGATGCCAGGTATGTGGTTCATATCATTCAAGCATGCTTGTCTCACAGGTAGGAAAAGGTCTGTGCAGGAGCTATTTATTCGAATCCCTCGGTTTTTTCCAAACCTGCAGGTAAGAACCGTTGTAAGGGCCAATTGTATCGATCAGCACAAAATCGTGATCGTCAATATATTTTATCATTCGCGCTCTTAGCCTTTGGAGAACACCTACATCGGCGGACGTCCAATTTGGATCAAAGATTATGTAATGCGGACGAAATTCCTCAATGTAATCCGTACCGCATCCTTCCGACGAATAATGACATCCTTTTAGGTCTCTCTGATGAGGCACCGCCACGAAATGATCGTGGGCGATCCTCTTGCCATCCGGAATGTTAGCTTCAATATATTTGTAAGACTGATAGGCCAAACTATCTTGATATCTCAGCCTGTTCCATTGAAGAGGAAGTGAAACAGAAGTATCCTTTATGAAAACAAAAGAGAGGAAAATCGTGAGTACAGAGAGAGTAATGAGCTTCTGCAGTCCCATATTCCATTTTCTTACGATAAACAGAGCGACGCCAAGGATATTCAGGATGAAAAAGGGATAAATTGGAGCCAAGTATCCATTATAGATGATGTAACGTATGGACATTACGTTAAAGAATGTAAAGAACACAGCCCCAAGTAGATTAGTAATATACATTATCTTGTTCACTTTTTGATCGCCGAACAGGCTCGCTCCAAGCAAAGAAAGAGGAGCCAGTAGAAGAGAAATCCAGATGATCGGCATGTCCCGTAATATGTCAAGCCATTTTTTAATTGCCTCCGCTTCGCTAAGTACTCCTTGCGAATGACCAGAAAAAAGATATATCTGATTGCTGAGAAACGTTCTTGGCTGGAGAAAGGCGAACGGATTAATAATAAAGAATATTAAAACAGACAAGATAAGAGAGCCAAGCAATACTCGCCAGAATTGCTTTGAAAGCATAAAACGAAATACAGATATATTATGATAATAGCAGTAAACATATAGAAACAGGAATAAGACGGGCAAAGCAGCGAGGGCAAAAGGGTGCTTGGAGAGCACAGAGAGAGTAAGAAAAAGCAAAGCGAACGTATACCAGCGCGAATCTCTGGCGCTCCCCTCGTTGAATTTGAGCAGGCAGAGTAAGGCCAGGAAGAGGAACAACAACCCGGTTGTCTCAGGATGGATGAAGTAGAAGAAGTAGGAAACAACCGGCGAGGCCATACAAAGTAAGCATGCCACCAAAGCGAGCAGGTTGTGCTTAAGGACGCGGCGAGCGACCTCGAAGTACGCCAGCACAAAGGCCAACCCGATCCCAAATAAGATTAGGCGGATTAAAACCACGAACAAACCAGGACCTTCAAGAACTCCTAGTCTCATCAGAAAGTATCCGGGCGCTGCCAGGATAAAGTTTATCCAGTAATAAGCCCACCCATAGAACCTGGGATGATAGGGTGCATTCATATTATAAAAACTATCCCGGTGGTACAACGACTCGATCGAAGCCACGATGGACCCGGGATCCATTTCAAACGCACGTACGAGACTGATGTCTTCCACCATGATAAATGCGTGGGGTAGGAATAAAACGGTGAAAAGGAGGATCAATCCAATCCGATAGGGAGAGGAGAGGAAGAATCGAATATCCTTTTCCCGGATCGAGAGGATTTCCAAGTGAGAATGTACTTTATCCCATATGTTAGGTTTGCGATCTACAATAACATCTGCCATGAATGTCCTTCACTTGTGCAATAAGGTTCGACATGAAGCTCCTTTGGTTATTTCAGCAAATCTAGATGGTTACACATAGCTCATGAAGCTAGATTTGAACGGGCTCATGATATCCCCGGGAAAGAAATCACAAAGCAAGCTTTGACCTGGGAAACGGCTGAAAGCGGGCAGCTTAGCCGGAAACCAGCCTAAATTCAATATTATAATACCTGCTGCTGAGAGGCAAGAGCTGGACTTGCATTTTGGGCACTTACACACCTAACACAGGGAAATACAGAAACCAAGGAGCAAAGTCATTCATCATGAAAGTGGTAATTTTAGCCGGTGGGCTGGGGACCCGCCTACAGGAAGAGACAGTGTCGAAACCAAAACCAATGGTGGAGGTCGGGGGCAAACCCCTGCTCTGGCATATCATGAATATTTATGCCGCTCAAGGCTTTAATGAGTTTATTATTGCCTTGGGGTATCGCTCCGAGGTCATCAAAAGCTATTTTCTCAACTTCCATGCATACCGAAAGGATCTGACGATCAGTCTGCATGATGGACGAATTGATATCCATGATGGTGAGTCTGAGGATTGGATCGTTCATCTGGTGGATACCGGGATAAGTTCTCAGACAGGTGGCCGTCTCAAGCGTCTGGCAAAATGGCTCGGGAATGGGACATTTATGATGACCTACGGGGATGGTGTGGGCGACGTTGATCTTAATAAATTGATTGCTTTGCATCGCGCCTCTGGCACACTGGCGACAGTGACGGCGGTGCACCCTCCTTCCCGTTTTGGCGAACTCATTATCAAGGAAAATCAAGTGAGCCACTTCGACGAAAAGCCGCAAACGGGCGAAGGCTGGATCAATGGCGGATTTTTCGTCCTGGAGTGCCCGGTCCTCGACTATATTGAAGACGACTTCACCCCCTGGGAACGAGCACCCCTGCAGCGGCTGGCAGCAGAAGGTCAACTGAACGCGTATAAGCACCGTGGCTTCTGGCAAAGCATGGACACCTTGCGGGATGTCCAGTTGCTGGAAAGGCTGTGGGCGGAAGGAAACGCCCCTTGGAAAATATGGAAGTAAACCGATCCTTCTGGCTCGACCGCACAACCTTTGTTACCGGGGGGACCGGACTCGTAGGCAGCTGGCTGGTACGTCGGTTGATCGAAGCCGGTGCAGATGTCACCTGCCTGGTGCGCGACTGGGTGCCACAGAGCGAATTAGTGCGTACAGGGTTGATCGAAAAGGTAAACGTTGTGCGAGGGGATATCCGTGACCGCGAGGTAATGGAGCGGACACTGGGCGAGTATGAAATTGACACAGTGATCCATCTGGCCGCACAGACGATTGTTTCGATTGCCAACCGCAACCCCGTCTCTACGTTCGAGACGAATATCGCCGGAACATGGAACCTGCTGGAAGCCTGCCGTCGCAGCCCCAGGGTCAGGCAGATCGTGGTGGCATCCTCTGACAAGGCCTATGGCGATCAGGAGACACTTCCATATAATGAAAAGACCCCCTTGCACGGCCAGCATCCTTATGACACAAGTAAATCGGCTGCAGACTTGCTTGCTGCGACCTACGCGGTCACCTATGGCTTGCCCGTTGTCATCACGCGCTGTGGAAATTTCTATGGCGGCGGTGACTTGAACTGGAACCGCATTATCCCTGGCACGATCCGTTCCATCATTCGGGGACAACAACCGATGATCCGCTCCGACGGCAACTATATCCGCGATTACTTCTATGTGGAGGATGGTGCCGCGGCGTATATGCTGCTGGCAGAGCAATTGGCATTGCGTCCCGAACTCAAGGGAGAGGCATTCAACTTCTCGAACGAAATCCAGGTCACTGTCCTTCAGATTGTGCAAAAGATCCTGGATCTCATGGGCGCCGACCTGGAACCCCAAATCCTCAATGAGGCCAGCAACGAGATTCGTCACCAATACCTGAGTGCCGAAAAAGCATGCAGGGTCTTGAACTGGCGCCCTCTTTTCACCCTTGACCTCGGCCTGGAAAAAACGATTGCCTGGTACAGGGATTTTCTCAAAATGGAGCCTACCTAATGCAGCGAGAAACTCAACTGCGCGCCGAAATCTTAGAGTTGGTCCGGGAATACTATCAGGAACGTTTCGCAAACCGGGAATTTAAGCCCGGTATCGATCTCGTTCATTATGCTGGACGTGTCTTTGATGCGCAGGAATTGGTAAACCTTGTTGACTCGAGTCTGGATTTTTTCCTCACGGCCAACCGTTATTCGGATAGTTTCGAGGCTGACTTCGCGGATTTCTTTGGGCTTTCCAATGCTCTTCTGGTCAACTCTGGTTCCTCCGCAAATCTTGTCGCCCTCACTTCGCTGACCTCACCGCAGCTCGGGGATCGCCGCCTGCGCCCCGGCGATGAGGTGATCACTGTGGCTGCGGGCTTCCCGACCACCGTTGCACCTATCGTACAGAACCAGCTCATTCCCGTATTTGTAGATGTTAATCTGGGCGACTATACCGCTATTCCTGCGCGAATTGAGGAATCCATCAGTCCAAAAACTCGCGCCATCATGATGGCACATACAATGGGCGTGCCGTTTGACCTGGACACGGTGATGCGCCTGGCCAGGGAACATGATTTATGGGTCGTGGAAGACAACTGCGATGCGCTGGGCTCCCGTTATCGCGGCCAGCTGACAGGCACCTTTGGAGACCTGGCCACTGTTTCATTCTACCCGGCCCACCATATGACGATGGGCGAGGGCGGT
Organism: Anaerolineales bacterium; assembly: GCA_035512375.1. Lineage (GTDB taxonomy): Bacteria > Chloroflexota > Anaerolineae > Anaerolineales > Villigracilaceae > Defluviilinea. The sequence goes on along the minus strand of DATKED010000232.1, from coordinate 2,052 downwards.
GCAGTGATCACCGCCAGTGACATACTTGGACGTATCGCGCGCTCCATCCGAGATTGGGGCCGTGACTGCTATTGCGCAGGTGGGGAGAACAACACCTGTGGAAAACGCTTCAGCCAGCAGTTTGGTACCCTGCCCTATGGCTATGATCACAAATATGTTTACAGCCACATCGGCTACAACCTGAAAGTAACCGACATGCAGGCAGCTGTAGGCGTTGCCCAGTTAGCCAAAGTGGAAGAGTTCATCGCCCGCCGCAAGGCCAACTTCCAAAAGATCCATGATTTGCTTCAACCATATGAGGAACAATTGCTCCTGCCACATGCCACCCCGCATTCTGATCCTTCCTGGTTTGGCTTTGTGATCACAATCCGCAAGGACAGCTCCTTCACGCGCGGCGATCTGACGCGCTTTCTGGAAGCCAACCGCATTGAAACACGCAACCTGTTTGCAGGCAATCTGCTGCGCCATCCCGCCTTCATGAATATTGAACATCGGGTAGTTGGCGACCTCACCAATACAGATACAATCACAGAACGGACTTTCTTTATTGGCGTTTATCCGGGCATTGATGAACTTCAGCTCGAGTACCTGGATTCTGTGTTCGCCCGCTTCATGGAGGGAGAACGGGTGAAATAATGCCGCAGAGAGTCCAGTGCTCAATCACACAGGTCATCGACCACGGTGAACGGGTGTACAGTGTATTTCTCAAGCCAGACTCAGTGGCCCCGCGCTTTCGCCCGGGTCAATTCCTTCACCTTGCCCTGGATTCATACACCCCTGGCGATTTCTGGCCGGAGTCCCGGGTGTTCTCCATTGCCAGCAGCTCTGAGGACCGCAACGGGCTGCGCCTCACCTACGCGGTCAAGGGCCAGTTCACCACCCGCATGGAATCGGAAATTCAGGTTGGCGGCCGGGTCTGGGTTAAACTCCCCTATGGTGAATTTATCATCAACCCTGAGAGGGATGCCTGTCTCCTGGCGGGCGGCACTGGCATGACAGCCTTCACAGCCTTCCTGGGTGGATTGCAGGCTGACTACCCTCGTGACGTTTATCTCTTCTATGGTGCCCGCTGCCCGGAACTCCTCATTTTTCGCTCCCTGGTGGAGGAAACGCGCCAGCGCTGCTCCCATCTGCATGCATCCTACATGGTTGAGCAGGGGAATAGCAGCTCAGACTATACGCTGGGCCGCATAGATCTGGATTTGGTGTTTAAATCCCTGTCAAACCCTCTGCTTGTCACATACTATCTGGCCGGTCCCCCGGAAATGCTGGACGCTTTAACGCGCGGACTCGAAGCCCGTGGTGTACAGAAAAACCAAATTCTGATCGACGCATGGGAATAGCGCCAGCAGAGATGTTCGCCAATTTGTAAAAACCAATTTATGAGGGCGATACTGGATTCTTGAAGCCAACCATCTCATCTACAATATAGATTGGGCGCCGCTTGGTTTCAAAGTATATCCGTCCAATATACTCGCCTAAGACACCGATCCCAATGCTGTTCAGTCCTATCGCCAGAAATGAAAGCAGGATTAGGGTTGTTAAGCCTGCAACTGTGTTCCCCAACAAATAGACCAGCAAATAGATAACAATAGCGGCAAAGGAAAGGATTGTAATGATGCTGCCTGCCAGCAGGAACAGGCGTAAAGGCTTCATCGAAAAACTGGTAATGGCGTTCACCGCAATAAAGAAAATGTACCAAAACGGTCCTTTACTGACCCCGGCTTGGCGCGGCGTTCTTTCATAAACAATTCCTGTTTGTTTAAATCCCAACCAGGCGATCAGGCCGCGCATATAACGGTTGTATTCTCCAATATTCTCAAGCGCGTCCCGGACTTTTCGATCGATCAACCGGAAATCTCCGGTGTCAACCGGGATCTGGACTTCGGCCATTGTGGCAATGATACGATATGCCAGCTTTGCCATAAAGTTGCGCCAGGCAGGATCCCCTTCTCGGACGGTGCGCACTCCATAGACAACGTCGTAACCTTCCTTCCATTTTTCTATAAATCTGGGAATCACGGAAGGAGGGTCCTGCAAATCAGAGTATAA
>DATKED010000231.1:0-3651 GCA_035512375.1 Anaerolineales bacterium | reverse complement strand
GCCACGCGCGCCAGTCTTTACGGCGGGTAACGTGGAGGGTTTGGGTTATGTTCATGCGGGCGATTCCATTGGTTGCGTAATTATACTGTTTTCGAAAATAAAACATCCGAAGCCGTTATAGCTTCGGATGCGCATCAGGTTGTCGTGATGTAACGCTGTTAATTCGGGTGGATCAGCATGACCGGAATGTGGGTATGATGAACGATTTTATCCGCCACGCTGCCCATCAACCAGCGCTTCACACCTGTCCGCCCGTGCGTGGACATGGCGATCATGTCGGCATGAGTCTCCTCCGCCACCTCTAGAATGATATCCGGCACGGAACCTTCCTTCGTAATGCCGGTGACCTTGAGGTTATCCTTTTTCATGGCATCCACGGTTTTGGTCACATACTTCGCGGCTTCTTCGCGAATATCCTTGCGGATCGTGGATGCGACCAGCGGGTCGAGGGCGATGTATTCCCCTGCGGGAATATTGGGCACGCGCAAAATGATCAACTCCGCACTCTCCGCCTTTGCCAGCGCCTCGGCATGCGGCAATACGGCTTCCGCGATGGGCGATCCATCCAATGGTACGAGAATTTTCTTATACATAGGACATCTCCTTTGTCTTAATTAGACTTTATCGGTAATAAGCGAAAATCGATTTTTGGACGCTGAAAAACGCTGATTTTCGCTGATTCAGAAAAGAAACATCTGCGTTTTCTGCGTGAATCAGCGTCCCCGTTTAATTCCGATAATGTATATTATTGATGGGTGGTATCTATCATCCCTCACAATATCACCCTGTCTTCTGGAATTCAAGTGACAAACTTCGTATCCCTTCCGTGTGAATGGGCTATATAATCAGGTGTATGCAATTGTATGTGGGCTGTCCGGTCTGGTCTTTCAAGGGTTGGGTTGGGAATTTCTATCCGCAGGGCACAAAGCCCTCGGAATTCCTGCGCGAATATTCAAAACGTCTGACGACGATTGAGGGCAACACCACGTTTTACGCCGTTCCCGCACAAAAGACTGTTGAGCAGTGGGCGAGCGAGACGCCTGAGTCGTTCCGCTTTTGCCCAAAGATCCCCAAGGCGATCAGCCACGAAGGAAAGTTGATGGATTATGTGGATCGAGCAAACGCCTTCGTGGATGTGATGAAGGGACTCAGCGCGCGGCTCGGACCGATATTCCTGCAGCTGCCGCCTCGTTACTCCCCCAAGTTGTTCGGCGATCTATCGGCGTTTCTCTCCGCCTGGGAAAAGGATGTGCGGCTCGCAGTGGAAGTGCGTCACCTTGATTGGTTTGAGTCCCCGCATGACGAGATGCTGAATAAATTACTCGCCGATCACAATATGGCGCGCGTGACGATCGATACACGTCCGATACGCGATCTGGCTGGGGATCAGATTTTAGCGGGATCAACGTATGAGAGTTTGCTCGAAGCCCGGGAGCGCAAACCAGACGTCCCTGTGATCCCGAAGCGCACCGCAGACTTCGTCTTCGTCCGCTATATCGGGCATCCACAAATGGATGTCAATCGTCCATTGCTCGACGAGTGGGGGAAGTATTACGTGTCTGAAATGAAATCGGGCGCGGACGTGTTCATGTTCTGCCATTCGCCCGATAACTTCGTCGCGCCGGATCTGTGCCGCGAACTGTATCAGCGCGTGGCTGGAGATGTGCCCATCCCGCGTTTGCCGTGGGACGAAATCAAACCGGACGAACCGGAACAGCCCAGCCTGTTTTAGAGCTTCTCCACCCATCCCGCGCGCCAGGCGGGGGCTTCGAACGGCTCGGGCCAGAATTCCACCTGCTTCCATATCTTCCCATCGCGAATCGTCGAAAATGTGATGGCGCGATCCTGCCGCTTGGCATCGGTGACGGAAACGTCTGTAACCACCACATCATGTTCCACGACCATGCTGTGAATCGTAAAGCGCCACAATCCCTCGGCGGGATAGTGTGTGTTGATCAAAGCAAAGTGTTCGCGCCCGCGAATCCGTTCACCAGATTGTGGCCATTCGAGGGTGTGATCGTCATGCAGAAGTCCCGCGGCGGCATGGAAGTCGTTGGTTGCCATCGTTGCCCAGAAGGTCTCAAGAATTTGTTTGTTGTTCATGATGTGCCTCCGTTAGCGCAATCAACGCCTGCATGGCACGTTTTGAATCATTTGTGGGGACGAAAATAATGTTCCCTGGGATTTAGAAGGGTATCAGCCAGTTTGTCGAAAATCACGCCCAGCAGATACGCCGGACCTAAAACACCAACCAGCGCTTCGTTTTGCAGCAGATCAGAGTTGAGAACGGCGCCCGGGAAAAATGGCAGGACGAACGCGTAAAAACCAAGGAAGCCTGCCAGTACGAGTTCCACGCTGATCTGAGCTGTTTTCATGTGATATTCCTGATTCGGCCGAGAGCTTCGCGAAAAGTCTGTTTCGCCTCTTCAAACGAAAGCGCTTCCAGGGCTGTTTCTTCATCCTCCCAGCGGAGTGTACGTTTTTCTTTTGGTTCTGTCGTCCCGGTCATGCGAATAATGAAATATTGAATGGTGACCAACTCGCCCTTTTTTATGAACGTTTGTTGCGATATGGGCTCGATGATTTCGCCTATAACGCCAGCCTCCTCCTTTAATTCCCTCAGTGCAGCCTGCGCGGCACTCTCCCCTTTGCTGATTTCGATATGCCCTTGAGGCAGGATCCAGTGTGCGTTCGTGGATGATGAAAGGATAAGGTAGGATTTTTCATTACCATCTGTACGGAAGACAATGCATCCTGCGTGAGTCGGTTTCAAGCGGTTCATCTCTGTATCAAGCATAGTATGGCGCGTCAGGCTTGTTGATGTTTTCGCCTGACCTGCAGAACGGCAATTTTGGTGGAATGGTTGAAAGGCGCCGGGTCTGTAATCGGCTTGCCGACCTGATTGAGCCCGACAAAGTCTGCCGGTATGGGAATCAGCGATTCGATCCTCAAATAACCGTCTTTGCATAACTCGTCGAGCGTCTGCATATACTCCTTCCCGCTGACGTAGATTGCGTTGTTGATTGCAACGAGGTACCCTCCATCATCGATCAACGGGCGGACCTTGTTGATCAGCCGCGCGCTTTCATGCTCTTGATCCACTTTGCCTTTGGATGTGGAGGAAAAGAAAGGCGGGTCGAGGATTACACAATCGAAAAGTTGTTTTGATTGTTTGATCCTGCTGACGGCGGGGAAGAAGTCCTGGGAAATAAAGTCTTTTGAATTGACCCGAAATTTGTTAAGAGCGTAGGACTCTTTGGCGAGATCCAGAAACCGGCGGGTGCGATCCACCTGAACCACGCGGCTGGCTCCTCCTGCCAGCGAGGCAACACCGAAACTGCCGGTGTAGGCGAACGTGTTCAACACGGATTTGCCGCGCATGGTTTCGGTGAGCCACTTTCGCAAGTCCCGCGTGTCGAGATAAAAACTTGCATCACGGTTCATGGTGAGGTTGAGCGCATACCAAACTCCATGTTCGGAGATTTTCGTATCAGCGCTTGTGCCAAATAAAAGTTCGCCATTTCTTTCTGTTTGTGTTTTGCCATTCCGTGTTTTGATAATTCCAGCGTGTAGCCAATCGAGTCTATCAACCAGGAGTTCTTTTGTTTCATTCACAAGCAACATTCCCTCGGCGGGATCACTTGCGTAGTT